>NZ_JBMKJN010000007.1:0-233816 GCF_049236805.1 Enterobacter cloacae complex sp. XAL002 | reverse complement strand
ACCGTCACCGTGACCATTGGCGGCAACACGTACACCGAGACAGTGCAGAGCGATCTGACCTGGTCCGTGAACGTGCCGGAATCCGTCCTGACGGCGCTGGGCAACGGCGACCTGACGGTGTCTGCGACTGTGACCAACGGCCACGGCAACACGGGAACGGGCGAGCGCGATATCACTATCGACGCCAGCCTGCCGGGGCTGCGCGTGAATACCGTGGCGGGCGATGACGTGATCAACAGCATTGAGCATGGTCAAAACCTGATCGTCTCCGGCACCAGTGACGGGCTGGCGGCAGGCACAACGCTCACCGTGACCGTGAATGGCAAGACCTATGCCGCGTCGGTACTGGCAGACGGCTCCTGGACCGCGGCGATCCCGGCGGCAGACGTGGGCGCTCTGGCCGCAGGCACGATGACCGTCACCGTAGCGGGCCAGAGCACGGCGGGCAACCCGGTCTCCATCAGCCATGACGTGACCGTCGATCTGGCGGCGGTGGCTATCAGCATTGATGCGATTGCCACCGACGACGTGATTAACGCGGCGGAGAAAGGCGTGGATCTGGTGCTCTCCGGCAGCACCTCGAACGTGGAGGAAAACCAGACCGTTACCGTTACCTTCGGCGGCAAGACGTACACCGCGAAGGTGGATGCTGACGGTAACTGGACGGCCACCGTGCCTTCCGCCGATCTCGCGGGCCTGAAGGACGGTGACGCCAGCGTGCAGGTGAGCGTCACCAACGCGCACGGCAACAGCGCCTCGGCGGGCCGCGAATACAGCGTGGACGCGACTGCGCCAACCGTGACCATTGATACGGTAGCCGGCGACAACGTGATCAACGGCAGCGAAGCGGCTGCGGGCGTGGCCATTTCCGGCACCACCACGGCTGAAGTCGGTCAGACGGTCACCGTGACGCTGGGCGGAAACAGCTACACCGCACAGGTTCAGCAGGGCGGCGTCTGGAGCGTGAACGTGCCGGGCACAGACCTTTCCGCACTGGCGGATAACGGTTACACCGTGCAGGTGAGCGTGAGTGACGCCGCGGGTAACCCGGGCAGCGCGGGCAAAGCGATTACGCTCGATACCACGCCGCCGACCGTCAGCTTTAACGTCGTGGCGGGCGATGACGTCATCAACAGCGTTGAGCACGGGCAGGCGCAGGTCGTCAGCGGCACCGCAACCGGCGCCAGCGTCGGCGATAAGCTGATTATCACCATCGGTTCGAATCAGTACACCACCACCGTCGACGCCAGTGGCAAATGGAGCGTGGGCGTTCCGGCCAGCGTGATTTCCGCACTGACCGACGGCACCGTAACCCTCAGCGCGACTATCACCGACAGCGCAGGCAACAGCAGCACTCAGACCCATGACGTGGTGGTAAATACCGCATCGGTCGCGCTGACCGTCAACACCCTCAGTGGTGATGACGTGATCAATGCGGCAGAAGCGGGCGCGTCGCTGGTTATCAACGGTTCCAGTGCGCAGTTCGCCAGCGGTACGCAGGTCACTATCACCCTGAATGGTAAGAGCTATACGGCCACCATTCAGAGCGACGGCGCCTGGCAGACCACCGTTCCGGCCGCCGACGTGGGCGCTCTGGCCGACGGCGCGAGCTACCAGGTTTCTGCTTCGGCGCAGGACAGCGCCGGGAACAGCGCCTCGGCGACGCATACCATCAGCGTGGACACCACCGCGCCGGTGATTAGCGTGAACACGTTGTCGGGCGACGACGTGCTGAATGCGGCGGAAGCTCAGCAGCCGCTCACCGTACACGGCTCTTCCAGCGCGGAAGCAGGCCAGACGGTGACCGTCACGCTGGGCGGAAAAACCTACACTGCGCTTGTCGGCAGCGATGGCACCTGGACGCTGGACGTTCCGGCGGCAGACCTGGTCGCACTGAGCCAGGGTGCGCTGACGGTGACCGCCGTGGTCAACGATAAAGCCGGTAACAGCGGCCAGACGACCCATACCTTAACGGTCGATACCGTCGCACCAGCCGTCACCATCAGCACCGTGGCCGATGACGATATCGTCAACAACGCCGAGCAGCTGGCGGGGCAGACTATTAGCGGGACCACCACCGCGGAGCAGGGCCAGACGGTGACCGTCTCCTTCAACGGGCACAGCTATCAGGCGACCGTTGGAGCAGACGGTTCGTGGTCGGTCTTCGTGCCGGGCCGCGACTTCCTCGGCCTGAGCGATGGGGATTACACCATTACGGCTACGGTGAGCGATAAGGCGGGTAACCCGGGCAGCGCAACACACGACGTGACGCTGAACGGCGACGTGCCGACCATCGTCATTAACACCTTTGCCCAGGACGATATCGTCAACGCCGCCGAGCACGGCACGCCGCTAATTGTCAGCGGCACCACCGACGCGCCTGCGGGCCAGACGGTGACCATTACGCTTAACGGTAAAACCTACACGGCTACCGTTCAAAATGACGGCACCTGGAGCTATACGGTCGGCAGCGCAGACGTGACCGCGCTGGCGGACGGCGGTTCGTACGTGATCAATGCGCAGGTGAGCAACGCCATCGGCAACAGCGCCAGCGATAACCACAGCGTCACCGTGGATCTCACCGCACCGTCAATGGGGATCAGCATTGATTCCCTGCAAAACGATACCGGCCTGAGCGCGAGTGACTTCATCACCAACGATAAGCAGGTGGTGGTGAACGGTTCCCTGACCGCGCAGCTCGGTAATAACGAGAAGGCGCAGATCAGCCTCGACGGCGGCGTCACCTGGATTGACCTGACCGTGACCGGCACCACCTGGCGTTACACCGATGGCCGCACCCTGACGGACGGTACGTACCCGTACCAGGTGCGCGTCATTGATAACGCGGGCAACGTCGGGGCAACGGACAGCCAGGACGTGGTAATCGATCTGACGAAGCCTGCGGCGACGAGCATTACCGTGGATTCCGTCTCGCAGGATACCGGCCTGTCCGACAGCGACTTCATTACCAGCGACAACCAGATTAGCCTGAAAGGGACGCTCGGCGCGGCCCTGGGCAGCGGCGACCACGCGCAGATCAGCCTGGACGGTGGCGCGACCTGGACTGACGTGAGCGTCAGCGGTCTGAGCTGGACCTACGTTGATGGGCGCACGCTGGCCGACGGGGATTACAACTACCAGCTGCGGGTGATTGACGACGCGGGGAATATCAGCGCCACCACCAGCCAGGTGGTGACCATTGATACCGTCTCGCCGGACGCCAGCAAAACGATCGCTATCGACAGCATCAGCGACGATACCGGCCTGAGCAGCAGCGACTTTATCACCAATGATACCTCCCTGACGCTGCACGGCTCGCTCGGCGCAACGCTGGCCGACGGCGAATATGCCCAGATTAGCATCGACGGCGGAGTCAGCTGGCAGAACGTGATCGTCACCGGCAACAGTTGGTACTTCGTGGACGGCCGCACGCTGGGTAACGGCACCTATGACTACTATGTGCGGGTAATAGACATCGCGGGTAACATTGGTGGGTCGGCATATCAGAAGGTGACCGTGGACCTGGTGGCGCCTGATAGTGCGATTACCGTCAGCATTGACAGTATTTCAACCGATACGGGCTATAGCGACAGCGACTTCCTGACTAATGATACGTCACTGACTATCAATGGTTCGATTGGTGCGCCGCTTTCCAGCGGTGAATATGTGCAGATCAGCGTCGATAACGGTTTGACCTGGCAGTATGTCACGATGAATGGCAACCGCTGGAGCTTCATCGATATCCGCGATTTGCCTGAAGGGGAACATACCTATCAAGTTCGGGTTGTAGATTTAGCGGGGAATACAGGCGCAACGGCTGAGCAGGTGGTTACCGTCGATCTGACGCCGTCTAACACCGCAGCGACAATTATTAGCTATACGGATGAGGTAGGCTCATCACGCGGTGAGTTTAGTGCTGGCACGACAACAGACGATCGTTTGCCTGTGCTAAACGGCACGTTGTCTTCCTCGCTTTTGACCGGCGAGCTGGTGCGTGTGTATCGCGCCGACGGCACCTTGCTTGGCGAGGCTGACGTAAACGGTACTTCCTGGTCCTTCGCCTTGACGGATCCGCTGGTAGATGGAGAAAAAGGGGAATTTTATGCGGTCGTTGTCGATGCCGCTGGAAATGAAACCACACCTTCACCTGTGTTTGATTTCACCGTTGATTTGCAAATGTATGTAGAGGTGCAGGATACCCTGGATACCACGCCGATTATCACCGGCCGCGTTGACTTCGAGATCCTCGATGGTGAATACGTTGAAGTGACGGTCAACAATGTGGTTTACAGTTCTCGCAATGGCGTTGTCGTTGTTGATCCTAAGAACAGTACCTGGTACGTGCAGATCCCTGACGCAGACGCCCTGGCGCTAGGCACATATGATGTCAAGGCTGCACTTTACAAAGCTGACGGCACGCAGATCACGGCGGATGACTCCGCGAACGAGCTGACGGTATCACCGACGCCGGAAATAAGTTTTACCTCGACCGCAGCCTCTTCGCAGGATACGGGCACGGCACTGACTCTGGCTGAAGATGGCTCATGGAGGATCCTCAGCAATTCTACGGTCTTTACCCAGAACGCAACCAGTTCGACGACGTTAGGTTCATTCAGCTCCGTCGCAATCAGTGGTCCGGACAGACAGCAGCAATCAACATTTGTCGACTTTGACCGTGATGGCCTGATGGATATCCTCGGTGCAGATACCAGTTATGCAAATGGCCAGCAGTCTTTCAAATACAATGCGGACGGCACCTACACCACCTTCCAGGTGGGTTCTAATGGCGTTGCGGGACAGACAAATGATGTCAATGGCAACACATGGAGTTGGTACGGCGGCGTAATGGGCATTGATATTGATGGGGATGGATTTGTCGACATGGTATACGGCGATGGATCTCCAAACGATTCCAACGCACCGGGTGGCTATGATACGCAAATCGTAATGAACACGGACGGCACTATTATCGGCTTTGACAAAAGTGGTGCTTATGTTGAAACCGCTACAACCCAGGATGGGGTGGCATCGACCAACAATAACAATGCGCAAATGAGCCGCGATCTCTCTGGCGTGGATCTCAACAATGATGGCTATGTCGACATTGTGTATCACGGGACGGTAGGCACCAACTATACCTCAGGCGGAGGCTCCAGCAGTGCGAATACCCGACTGGTGGTCGCGACCAATGGCGTGGATGCAAACGGTAATTATACGCTGACCAATACCCAGATTGTGACGGGGGTTTTCTATGGAAATCAGGGGACGACGAGTAATTATTACACCACTATGACCTGGGCCGACCTTAACGGCGATGGCTATATGGATCTCTTTGTGGGAGGGTTAACCGGTCAGGGTAACGCCACCAGTGCCGTTTTCTACAACGATGGTGCCGGGAATTTAACCGCGGCGGCTAACGGTGTGGGAACCGGGTCGAATGTTCAGACCTTCGGCGACAGCGTAAACAGCATGACCTCGCTGGCGGTGGACTGGAACGGTGATGGCAAGATGGATCTGATCGAGATTGCGGGCGCAGCGGGCAGCACAGTTGCCACTAACGCCAACAATATCGGCATGCTCTGGCTCAACAATGGTGTGAACGCCGGTACAGGGCAGGTTAACTGGTCATCGCAAACGCTGTTAACGGGCGCAAATCAGGGCAGCACTAACGTCACCACGGGAGCACTAGCGCTCGACCTTGATTATGATGGCGATCGCGATTTAGTCGTGTTCCGCGCGGCGGGTGGCAAGACGGAGTACATCGAAAATACCAGTACCATCAACGATGGAACCAGCATCATTCTGCGTATTTCTGACGCCAACGGTATTAACGCCTTCTATGGTAATACGGTACTGCTGGTAGACGAGAGTACCGGTAAAGTTGTTAGTTCACAGGTCATTAACCCGCAGGGCGGCGTGAACATGAACGATTCGACAGGGCTGGTGTATTTCTACGGTCTTGATGCGAGCAAGTCTTACAGCGCTGTACTGCTTTCTAATGCTAATGACTTTGGCGGTGTTTCGTCCGTCAGTTTCGACTCTTCCGGGACAACGAATACCATCGAGAACGTCAACGCTTCCTGGGCGGGACTCAAAGCGGTAGAGAAGAACCATGCCTATGTATTGACCGCAGAAAATGGGGATGCAGTCGTTGATAGCGCCCAGGCCGCAACGGATGGAAGCAATTCAGTAGGTATTGTAGGAACAGGTTACAACGACACGCTATACGCAACGGCCGGTACGCATATTTATAACGGTGGCGGCGGTAGCCGCGTGGTATCCGATGTGAACGTCTGGACCGCCGAAGGGGGAATGGATATTGTCGATTACAAGCTCGCTGGTTCGACAGCGCTGAATATCGATCTCAGTAAGACCGGTATGCAAGATACAGGTTTTGGTTCTGCACGGTTTGTCAACATTGAAGGGCTGGCTGGTGGAAATGGTGACGATGTCTTTACAGGCAATACCGCGGATAACTTCTTTGAAGGCCGCGGCGGTAACGACACCTTCAGCATCGGCAGCGGCGGTCAGGACACGCTGCTCTATAAGCTGATCAACGCGTCTGACGCGACCGGCGGCAACGGTAGCGATGTGGTGAACGGCTTTACTGTCGGTACCTGGGAAGGGACGGCGGACACGGACCGCATCGATCTGCGCGACCTGCTTTCCGACAGCGGCTATACCGGCACCGGCTCGGCGAGCTACGTGAACGGCGTGGCGACGCTGGACAGTAGCGCGGGCAACATTGCTGACTACATCCGCGTGGTGCAGAACGGCAGCAACACCGAGATCCAGGTTGACCTCGACGGGACGGGCGGCCAGTTCTCGCCAACCACCCTGGTGACGCTGAATGGCGTGCAGACGGATCTGGCGACGCTGCTGGCAAATCATCAACTGTTAATTGCGTAAAACAACGCCGCGGGGAGCGATCCTCGCGGCTTTTTGCGTTTCTTTACATTAATAGCCATAACCCTCTATTTCACAAGATTATTTTGCGGGCTTGTTTAGGTAACGTTCGATTTCTAATCATCTCGCAAAGGTATCATTTCAGTGCGAAATCATCGCCCTGAACAGGACGTAGCATTATGAAGACACATCCACAGTACGAACCCTGGTTGCAGGGCATGCTCATCATCGCTAAGCACTATCGGCTGGATTTTTCGGCGGAGCATGTTCGGGTCACGATTAACCATGAAAGCCAGTCTTCGCGCCAGCTGGTGCTGGAGGAGATGGCGCGCCAGCTTGGGCTGGGGATGCGTTGGGTAGCGGCGGAAGCCGTATCGCTCGACCCGTGGCGCTTACCGCTGCTGGCGGAGTTCACCGGCGGGCAAATCGCGGTCATCAACCGTATGGACAACGAAGGGAACATCAGCGTGCAGTTCAGCGGCGACGGCGGCCTGGAGACGACGCTGACGCGTGACGAACTCGGTTCGCGGTTAAAAGGGCTGATGGTGCTGCGTCCCCTGGAGTCCACGCCGGATGCGCGCGTGGATGATTACATCAAACCCTATGAGAAAAACTGGTTCTGGCAGCTGGCGCTGAAAGACTGGCGTCGTTACAGCGATATTATGCTGGTGGCGCTGGTCGCCAACGTGCTGGCGCTCTCCGGCATGGTCTTTTCCATGCAGGTGTATGACAGGGTGGTGCCGTCCCAGTCGGAAGCCACGCTGTGGGTGCTGTTTGGCGGCGTGATGATCGCTATCGTGTTTGAATTCATCATGCGCATGCTGCGGGTGCATATTTCGGATGTGGTAGGGAAACGCGCCGACCTGCGTATTTCCGAGCGCGTGTTTGCCCACGCCCTGAGGATTAAAAACGGCGCACGGTCGAAATCGACCGGGTCGTTTATCGCCCAGATCCGCGAGCTGGAGTCGGTGCGGGAGCTGATCACCTCCACCACCATTGCGGCCATCTCCGATCTGCCGTTCTTCCTGCTGTTCGTCTTCATTCTGTGGATGATTGGCGGCCCGCTGGTGCTGGTGGTGCTGCTGGCCGTGCCGCTGCTGCTCATTCCCGGCCTGCTGGTGCAGCGCCCGCTGGGAAAACTCTCCAGCGAAGGGATGCGTGAATCGGCGATTCGTAACGCCACGCTGGTGGAAGCGGTGCAGGGGCTTGAGGACATCAAGCTGATGCGCGCCGAGCAGCGGTTCCAGAACCAGTGGAATAACACCAATGACGTTGCCGCCAGCGTCGGCATGAAACAGCGCTGGCTGACGGGGCTGCTGCTGACCTGGACCCAGGAGGTGCAATCTATCGTCTACGCCGTGGTGCTGCTGGTGGGCTGTTACCTGGTCATCAGCGGCGACATGACCACCGGTGCGCTGGTGGGCACCTCGATTCTGGCGTCCCGCACCATTGCGCCGCTGTCGCAGATTTCCGGCGTGCTCTCCCGCTGGCAGTCAGCAAAGGTGGCCCGCAAGGGACTGGATGACCTGATGCAGCGTCCGATTGACGATCCCCAGCACGGCAAAAAAGTGCATAAAGCCCACCTGCGCGGTGATTATCAGCTGGACGACGTCGGGTTTTATTACGACGAAGAAGAGAAGCTCACCGTGCTGAACGTCAGCAAACTGCACATTCGCGCCGGGGAGCGCGTGGCGGTGCTCGGGCGGAATGGTTCGGGGAAAAGCACCTTGCTGCACCTGCTGGCGGGAATGCAGGAGCCACAGCAGGGCAGCATTTTGCTGGACGATATTGCTCTCAATCATCTTGACCCGGCTGACGTACGCCGCGATATGCAGCTGCTCAGTCAGCAGGCGAGGCTGTTCTTCGGCTCCGTACGCGACAACATCCTGATGGGTAATCCGCTGGCGACAGACGAGGAAATCCATCAGGCGCTGGTCAACAGCGGCGCGCTGGAGTTTGTGCGCAAGCAGAAAATGGGGCTGAACACCATCATCAACGAGGGCGGAATGGGGCTTTCCGGCGGGCAACGTCAGGCGCTGCTGCTGGCCCGCGCGCTGATCACCTCGCCGAATATTCTGCTGCTGGATGAACCCACTGCCTGGCTGGATGAGGTCAGCGAGAAGCAGTTTATCCAGCATCTGCACCAGTGGCTCGGTAAGCGCCGGACGCTGGTGGTGGCGACGCATCGTCTGCCGATTCTGGACCTGGTTGACCGCATCATCGTGCTGGAAAACGGCAAAGTGGTGATGGATGGCCCTCGTGATGCCATTTTACGCCAGCACGGAATGGCCCCGCAGCAGGCGCCGCAGCGCACGGTTAAACTGAAAACGGAGGGCGTGGCATGAATGATTTCTCCCGCTTTAATAGCCGACTGAAGGAGCCCCGCCTGCTGCGATCGTCGCTGGTGGCATGGTCGCTGTTTGCCCTGCTGGTGGTGTTTATTACCTGGGCCAGCCTGTTCCAGCTGGATGAGGTCACTACGGGCAGTGGCAAGGTGATCCCTTCCTCCCACGAGCAGGTGATCCAGTCCCTGGAAGGGGGGATTATCCACAGTCTGATGGTGCGCGAAGGCGATATCGTCGAGCGTGGTCAACAGCTTGCCCAACTGGACCGGACGAAAACCGAGTCAAGCGTGCTTGAGAGCGAGTCTCGATTAAATGCTGCGATGGCGACAGCCGCGCGTCTGAATGCTGAAGTGAACGACACCGGGCTGACATTCCCGGCAGAGCTGGATGACGACGTTGAGCTGGTTAAACAGGAAACGGCGCTTTACCAGTCTCGTCGCGAAAGCCTTGAAAAAGGGCTGGCGGGTTTACGCCAGGGAGCGGATCTCGTGCAGCGTGAACTGGCATTAACGCGCCCGCTGGTGACGCAGGGGGCGGCCAGTAAGGTCGAAGTTTTACGCCTTGAACGCCAAAAAAATGAGCTGGAGAGCAAAATCACCGAGATGAAAAACCAGTACTACGTTCGCGCCCGCGAAGAACTGGCGAAAGCGAACGCGGAAATCGAAGCGCAGCGTTCGGTGATGAAAGGGCGCGAAGACTCACTCACCCGCTTAACGTTTAATGCGCCGGTGCGTGGCATCGTGAAAGACATTGACGTGACGACGGTTGGCGGGGTGATCCCGCCGAACGGCAAACTGATGAGCCTGGTACCGCTTGATGACCAGATGGTGATAGAAGCGAAAATCTCGCCGCGCGATGTCGCGTTTATCCATCCCGGGCAAAAAGCGCTGGTGAAAATCACCGCTTATGACTACTCCATTTACGGCGGGCTGGAGGGGGAGGTGACGATGATTTCACCGGATACCCTTCAGGACGAGGTGAAACGGGATGTTTATTATTATCGCGTTTATATCCGTACAGACAGTAACCATCTGACTAACCGGCAGGGCAAGGAATTCCCGGTGTTTCCGGGCATGATAGCTACGGTTGATATCAAAACCGGCAGTAAATCCGTCATTGATTATCTGCTGAAACCGTTAAATAAGGCAAAAGAGGCGCTGCGCGAGCGATAAAAAAGGCGCTCAGCAAGCCGAACGCCCGTCAGATCAGAGTGTAGACGTCATGTTGACAGCATGGCGTCGTTCTTTTGGCACCACATTGATGTAATGTGTGACATAGGCAAAATATAAACCGGCATAATTTTCGACAAGTTCGATAAATGCCGGGTAAATGGACATCCGGCCATCGCCGCGATCTTTAAGATAACCTGCCTCCTGTGCCGATTTGATAATGCGGTTGACGTGAATACGCGAGACGAAAAATTCTTTTGCAAGTGTGCTGGCTGAATACGCTATTATGGCACCGTATGCTGTTTTGTTTTTAATGGCCTGCAAATAGAGATAGAGCATAATCATTCGGCCACCATCCTTATCAATAAATAAACCCACCTCCGGAAGTACTTTACTGAATGTTAATCCGCGGAAAAGGTATTCTGCGGCGCGCCGGAAAAAGTTGTGCCTGAGAGTGTCATTGTCCAGAAGATTAACATTAATGTTGAATGTCGGATAAAGAATGCTAACAGGCGTGAACGCCCCGGACATATAGCGTTTAAGCTCATCCAGTCCTTTTTCCGTAGGCGCGATTTTTGTTTTTCGCCGATCTTCGGTACAGCGCCAGGTCTTAATTCGCCCGGTGGTTTTAAGTATGGTGATGATCGCAATAACGCTGTTAGGGCTGGCGATATTATAGCGTGAGCACAGTGCCTTAATCTCCGAGACCGACTCAGCCTGATTGCCAAAAACAAAACAACATATTGAGAGTATTATATTGAACCGTGATTCCTGAAGCATCGTTTTGTAGAACAGGGGTTGTTTTTTATAAATGGCGTCATTGATTCTGTAATGTTCTGTTATAGCTTCACTAAATCGCGGGTTGTTTTTAATGACATCCCGTCGATGTAGCAAAGCTCTGGATGAGATGTGATTATCCATAGCATTTTCTCTTTTTTGTCTGAGCCGATGAGAAGAAGTGTCCGGACTTCTTTTTCGGAATTTTCATTATACCTTGAGAAAGTCCTGGTTACTGTTGTTATATGAAAAGAAAATGATATTTATGCTGCATATGGATGAGTCGGTTGATTAACGCAAAGATGTTCATGTGCATAACATTGATAACGGTTTATTAACCAAATGGGGTGCGGTAAAATTATTCAATGCGACAAGAAATATTGGCTTTAATTACATATGGGAATGATGTTTGTATTCTCAGGAGCAGGTTATGTCTCAAAATTTACCTTCTGTGCAAGGTACTTCCTACAAGCAACGGTTTGTTATTTCAGCCTGCGGTTTCACCTTTGAAGGGTATAGCCTGCTTCTGAAATCTCGAGGCGTACACGCCACGCGACTCCATTTTGAAGAGGATGAAATATGTTCCGTTGACGTTGAAAAAATGATGGAAAATCAATCGCCCGAGGTTTCGGTTTTCCTTGGTCGTGACGTTGCTACTTTTCTTGAAAGCCTGAAGCGCTTGGTATCCGTTCTGAATGCACTGCCGGTGATTTGCAGGGTCACCCTGTATGGTGCACTACCTGAGCGATGGCTTAATGCAACATTGAGAAGTCTCGTTAATAATACAAAAAAGCTTTCCACGATCAGGGTAGAGAATATTACAGAAATAATGGGCTTTGTAAAAAATGAGACAGATGAGCGTGCTGGCCCTTCACGCTTGTTGCGTAACGTACCGGACAAGGAGGTTAAAGAAAATTTGCATGGGTTAACACATCGCGAGTTAACCGTGCTACTGAATTTCTATCGGGGTATTTCCATAAAAGAGCAGAGTAAGAGGTTAGGGCTGTCAGATAAAACTATTTATACCCATCGCAAGGTGGGTTTGGGTAAATTATATATTATCAGAGTATGGTTTAGCGACTCTCGCGTTTTCAGAGATGAGGTTTGTGCAGGAAAAAATAAAACAAAAGTGTTTTCGGAAACGGAAATAGATATATTACAAGCGTTACATAAACGGGAAATCTTTGCGGCTTATCAAATTATCACTGATAGTGATAAAAAAGGAGTTGGATTTGAAATCCTGCTGCGCTGGCATAAAAAAGGTGAGATCCTGAAGCCAGCCTATTTTCTGGGAGGGATAAAAAATAGTGAAATATGGCTCAAGCTAACGGCGTTAGTCATCCATGCGGCCGTATCAGGTATCAATAAATACAATGGAAAATATTATTTTTCAGTTAACATTCCTCCTCAACTTGCTTCGGGAAACGCGCTGCCGGGGATGGCCAAAAAGGCCGTCGAAATGTTACTCAAACCGCAGTGGGCCGGGAAACTAGTCTTTGAACTAGCTGAAACGATTGACGTAACAAAGGATAAAAATATTCCCGAAACACTCCAGCGTTTACGCGCCGAGGGATGTCGGCTTTTTCTGGATGACTGTTTTTCAAAATATCATGCTATGCTGCCCATCAGACTGATTAATGTTGATGGACTAAAGCTTGATCGCGATATTGTTGAGCACTTTGTGGCTAACGACAAAGACTATAGCATTATTAAAGCGATACAGGTTTACAGCGACATGACGGGGACCGAATGTGTTGCGGAAGGCGTCGATAGCGAAGAAAAATTTGAAAAACTTGTCGCGTTAGGGGTTAAGCGATTCCAGGGTTATTATCTTTCCCGCGCGGTTAAAGAAGAAGAGTTGGATCGAATGGTACGGCTATTTAGTTAACGGCTTCACTATGCTGGTGGTCCGACAGACTACAGTATTCGACCACCAGTAAAAAACACTCACTCACCGTCGCAATAGTGTATTCTCAGATATCATCACGCGTAAAGCCGACAACAATTTCAAGTGTGTTGCGAATGACATCGCAGGCTTCAGGCTCCTCGGTAATTTCAAGGGCGTGAATCAGTTGCAGGATGATCTCTTTATTCGAAAGGTTGTCACCGGTCAGCATAATACAGCGTATTGCCGAGCCTAACACTTCAACTTCACCACTGAGATGCTTTCCAGCATTAAGAAAGTGTTCCGCCAGTCCTTTATCGTGCAGGGCTTCAAAATTATACGTCTGGTGCATAGTCGCTTTACTCATGGTGGTCACCGTCTCGGTTAAAATTAGTGTTTCTTATTTGGGCTCAGAAGCGTGTTGTGAGTAAAGAGAGAGCGCATGCGGCCAATTTCATAATCGCTCATCACTCTTCCCCGGTCGTGCGATACGCCGGTTACACGCTGGCGCACTTCATCTTCAGCGGCAATCAATGCATTTTTACGCTCATCATTTGATTCAACGTTAGCCATCGCCAGCAGGCGATTAGCAAGAGACGCAAAGGTAATAGGCCCGTTCTCTTTCAGTATGGATAATACGGCCTCACCGATAAGGTCATCCTTAAGTCGTTCAAATTTAGTTCTATGCATAGCTTAATCTCACTCTGCTACACGCGGCTGTAGCATGGGGTTAGTCATCGCATCCAGATGCTCTATTCTCACTCAGCATGACTAACTTAGTAAGTTAAAAACAGTGTTCAGGTTAACGCTCGAAGAAGAGGGCTATCAAACCGTTATAGTGCGCTTTCTCAACGTCAGACGTTGATTCTTCAATTCTGCGCAACAGCTTTGTACAAATTGTCATTCTGCTCAGTTGTACATTTTCTTTGATGATCTCACTGACGATGGCACCAAGGGTTTCCTGCTGTGTTGGGACGTTATCCTTGTTAAAATACAAGGTTATAGCGCTTTCTGCTGTAGAGGGAGCATGGTTGCGACGCATAATTTTCCACCGTTGACAAACAATTTTGTAACATCACTGGCATCGAATTTATACTATCCGGTCAAATCTGTACATCTAAATTGTACAAGTTTTTCGTGCGGTTCGGGGATTTGTCATAAGAACTATCAAAATTAGGGGGGGAAGAGAGGGAGAAAAACGTGGGGCATAGAAAAGGCCCCGGAGGGCCTGAAATTATTTCCGTCCCAGCAGAAGTCCCAGAACGATGCCTACCGCACCCGCAGCGATTAAGCCCGTTAACGGGTTATTTCTGACGGCTTCAGTAACATCCGAGACGGCATCACTGGCCTGGGCTGCATATTTTTTCGCTGCACCTTTCACCTGATGTTTAGGGGAATCAACGAATTCACCAAACTGCTGCTGCGCAGAGCCGGATAATTCATCAAGTTTGTTTTTGGCTTTATCGCCAGCGTATTGTGCATTTTTATCAGTGTCGAAATCAGACATTCCAGCCTCCTTTTGTTGATAGTCTAAGGATAGACGCTGATGGCAAGAGTGAGAGAGAATTCGCTAAAATCGACGCCTGATTACCTCTTTTTAGGATATGTCTTTCTTACATGTCCACCATAACGCCCTAAGGATGGAGTGGATAAATATTTCCCTCGCCGTCTCTGTCTACGTAGCGGGAAGAGACTATTTCTCTCGTGCGTTAGCGCGAAAGGTAATGTAATAGCCAAGGGATGCGGCCAGGCACAGCATATAGCCGAACGATTCCGAACCTTCCTCCACGGCGTTTTTCAAGACACGCATATAGCCATGCTCCAGGATGGCGTGCCACAGCACCTGCATTCCAAAGAGGCGGGAGAAGACCAGTACAGCCAGCAGGCCGCTCAACAGAATACCGTACCAGGGGGATTGGGTATATTTTGCCAGCTGTTCCAGGGTAGCGCGAAAATGCATAACGGGGCGAATTAACGCCAGCAGAGCGGTAATCAGCGCGAACCACACCCAACTCCCATGAGAAATGAGATCAAAAAGCGCGTCCAGCTCACGAATTAGCATTGTCAGGAAAAATCCACCCACCAGAATATTGCAGTAACGCATGGATTCGTTCATTTTCGCCAGACGAAAATGGAGAAAAACGATAGTCGCTAATACCGTTTCCTGCATAATTTCGGTCAGTGATAATTCCGGAATATCATGGCCGACAAACCGCATATCAACCCAAAGACAAAGTATAATAAGCGCGCATGCGACCGCCGCGCCAACAAAGAATAAAAAGCTCTTTAGTACAATCATTAACACCACCATTTTGTTTGTAGCAGTATGTTAGGTGACGAGAATGTTATTTCTGTTCACATCGTGCCATATAAGTGCGGAATTTTAACATTACGAGCTAAATAGGATTCGTAGCGGCCAGAATAAACCCTAAATATCTTTTGTTCCTTGCCGGCGATGTGCTCATTGCAGCGTCTCTATCTTGTGGTTTACAGAGCAATAACATACGAGGTACCATACCCCCCTATAGTATCAGGAGGGCGTATGCCGCATTCACCCGAAGATAAAAAACGTATTCTGACCCGCGTCCGCCGCATTCGAGGCCAGGTTGATGCCCTTGAACGCGCCCTGGAGTCGGGCGATCCCTGTCTCGCCATTCTGCAGCAAATAGCCGCCGTGCGCGGTGCTGCCAATGGCCTGATGGGTGAAATGGTTGAAATTCACCTCAAAGATGAGCTGGTGACGGGGGAGACCACCCCGGATCAGCGGGCAGTGCGGATGGCGGAAGTCGGCCATTTGCTGCGCTCTTATCTAAAATAAACCCACACACCTCACAACAAGGGAAAGACATCATGAAATCTCGCGCAGCTGTCGCGTTCGGCCCAGGCCAGCCGCTGAAAATCGTTGAAATTGATGTTGCTCCGCCGAAGAAAGGCGAAGTGCTGATCAAAATTACTCACACCGGCGTCTGCCATACCGATGCGTTTACCCTGTCCGGTGACGATCCGGAAGGCGTATTCCCGGCGGTGCTCGGCCACGAAGGGGGCGGTGTGGTGGTGGAAGTGGGTGAAGGCGTTACCAGCCTGAAGCCCGGCGACCATGTGATCCCGCTCTACACCGCAGAGTGCGGCGAGTGTAAGTTCTGCAAATCCGGCAAAACTAACCTCTGTCAGGCCGTGCGCGCCACGCAGGGCAAGGGTCTTATGCCGGACGGCACAACCCGCTTCTCCTATAACGGCGAGCCAATCTATCACTACATGGGGACCAGCACCTTCAGCGAATACACGGTGTGCGCCGAGATCTCACTGGCGAAAGTGAATCCGCAGGCCCCGCTGGATAAAGTCTGTCTGCTCGGCTGCGGTGTCACCACCGGTATCGGCGCGGTGCATAACACGGCGAAAGTGAAAGAGGGTGACACCGTGGCGGTGTTCGGCCTGGGCGGGATCGGTCTGGCGGTCATACAGGGCGCGGTACAGGCGAAAGCTGGGCGTATCATTGCTGTGGATACCAACCCGGAGAAATTTAAGCTCGCAGGTGAGATGGGTGCGACCGACTTCATCAACCCGAAAGACTACGACAAACCGGTTCAGGACGTGATCGTTGAGCTGACCGACGGCGGCGTGGATTTCAGCTTCGAATGTATCGGCAACGTCAACGTAATGCGCTCAGCGCTGGAGTGCTGCCACAAAGGCTGGGGCGAGAGCATCATTATCGGTGTGGCCGGCGCGGGTCAGGAGATTAAAACCCGTCCCTTCCAGCTGGTGACAGGGCGCGTATGGCGCGGGTCGGCATTTGGCGGCGTGAAAGGCCGTACACAGCTGCCGGGCATGGTTGAAGATGCGATGGTCGGCAAAATTCAGCTCGACCCGTTCATTACGCACCGCCTGCCGCTGGAGCAGATCAACGAAGCTTTCGATCTGATGCACGAAGGAAAATCCATTCGTACCGTCATCCATTTCGGCGACAACTGATTATTCTGCCAGCGGTTTTTCCCGCTGGCATTTCTTCCCTGATCTTCTCTAAAGTGTGACCTGTCTGGCGCTTTTAGGCGTAATCTAATTCCCCGCTGTGCCGATGACTCTTTTACAGGCGTGTTTTTACGCATCTTACCTATAAGAGAGTCGACGGTCATGGACAACACAACATCGATGCAGGCGCAGCACAAGCTGAGTTTCTTGCATCACATCCGGCTGGTTCCGCTGTTTTCCTCCATTCTCGGTGGCATTATTCTCCTGTTTGCCTTGAGCTCGGGTCTGGCAGGCTATTTCCTGCTCCAGGCCGATAACGATCAGCAGGATGTCACAGCAGAAATCCAGGTGCGCACCGGTCTGTCAAACAGTTCCAACCATT
The DNA here is from genome assembly GCF_049236805.1 of Enterobacter cloacae complex sp. XAL002. NCBI lineage: Bacteria > Pseudomonadati > Pseudomonadota > Gammaproteobacteria > Enterobacterales > Enterobacteriaceae > Enterobacter > Enterobacter cloacae complex sp. XAL002. The sequence goes on along the minus strand of NZ_JBMKJN010000007.1, from coordinate 216,386 downwards.
TACGCACCGCCCGTATCAACATGATCCACGCGGGGGCGGCGAGCCGCATCGCGGAGATGGAGGCGATGAAGCAAAACATCGCTGAGGCTGAGACCCGCATCAGGCAGTCGCAGGATGGATTTGCCGCCTATATGAAGCGCACCGTTCGCACTCAGGCTGATGAAGCGCTGGATGGCGATCTGAAAGCCCGCTATGACGCCTACATCGCCGGTATGCAGCCGATGCTGAAATATGCCAAAAACGGCATGTTTGAAGCCATTATCAACCATGAAAATGAGACCGCGCGTCCGCTGGACGATGCCTATAACGCGGTGTTGCTGAAGGCGATAAAAATCCGCACCGAACGCGCGAACGCACTGACGGCGCAGGCTCACACCCGCACCCGGCTGGGGCTGATGTTTATGTTCGGCGCGTTTGGCCTGGCGCTGGCGCTGGCGGTGATCACCTTTGTGGTGCTGCGCCGTACGGTGATAAACCCGCTTCAGCGAGCCGCTACGCGTATCGAAAATATCGCAAAAGGCGATTTGACCATGCCGGACGAACCGACCGGGCGCAGCGAAATTGGCCGCCTGACGCGCGATCTGCAAACAATGCAGCACGCGCTGGTGACAACCGTGGGCACAGTGCGGCAGGGGGCGGAGGAGATCTACCGGGGAACCAGTGAGATCTCCGCGGGTAATACCGATCTCTCATCCCGAACCGAACAGCAGGCGGCGGCCATCGAACAGACGGCGGCCAGCATGGAGCAGCTCACCGCGACGGTGAAGCAAAACGCCGATAACGCGCATCATGCGAGTAAACTTGCAGAAGATGCCTCCGGTAAGGCCAGCCGCGGGGGGCAGATGGTCTCCGGCGTGGTGAAAACCATGGGTAATATTTCCACCAGCTCGAAGAAGATCTCTGAAATTACCGCCGTGATTAACAGCATCGCGTTCCAGACCAATATTCTCGCGCTCAATGCGGCGGTCGAGGCGGCGCGTGCGGGTGAACAGGGACGCGGCTTTGCGGTCGTGGCGAGTGAAGTCCGCACCCTGGCAAGCCGCAGCGCGAACGCGGCGAAAGAAATTGAAAGCCTGATTAATGAATCGGTGTCGCTTATCGATCAGGGTTCCGGGGAGGTGGTTGCGGCGGGCAATACCATGAATGAGATCGTCGAGGCGGTTAAACGCGTCACCGATATTATGCTGGAGATTGCGGCCGCGTCTGATGAGCAGAGCCGCGGCATTGTTCAGGTGAGCCAGGCGATTTCCGAGATGGATAAGGTGACGCAGCAGAATGCCTCGCTGGTGGAAGAAGCCTCTGCGGCGGCGGCCTCGCTGGAAGAGCAGGGCGCGCGTCTGACGGAAGCCGTTGGCGCGTTTCGTCTCAATGGGGCACGAGCAAGAAGGACTGCTGCCGCAACCGCAGCAAAACCCGCGCCTTTAACCCCGGCGGCGGCTGTCTCAGGTGATAACTGGGAAACGTTCTGAGTAAGACAGACCCGCCCTCGCGGCGGGTTCTGCGTTTAGGGTCAGAGAGGCATTGACTTACGAATGGCGCTTAACAGCGTTTGGGCGCCTTCAGAGAGCGGGGCATCTACCCGCGTCAGGATCCCAATGGGTTCTCCTGCGCCGGGTGAGGTTACCGGCAGCGCGGTGAGCACGCCGCGTCGCAGATCGTCCTTCACCGCGCCGGACGGCACAAACCACACGTAGTCATAATCCACCGTCAGCTGGCGCGAAAGAGACGCCGAGAGCGTTTCAATACACCCTGAAGGCAGCGTGCAGCCCTGCATTTGCAGCAACGCTTCCGCATTCTGACGCGGAACCGTTCCTTTCGGGGAGACTACCACCGGCCACTCCATTACGCGGCTTAAGGTGACGGTATCCTGCAGCAGGGGATGATTCGGACGCACGACCAGCTTCAGTGATTCCAGGAACAGCAGCTCGTAATTCAGGCCGCTCATCAGTTCCGGATCGGACATCCGGCCAATGCCCAGATCCAGCTCGCCTGACTTCAGGCCCGCCAGCAGCATGGTGTTATTCATGGTCGCGACCTGAAGCGTGGCGTGCTTTTGCTGGCGGTGGAACTGGCCAATCGCCGCAGGCAATATGCCCAGCGCCGCCGTTGGCAGTGCCCCCACGCGCACGATGTCGCTGGCCTGCTCTTCTTTACGGTTTAAGGCCTGACCGGCGGTATTGAGGGCATCAAGAACTTTAACGGCATGCGTCAGGAACTGTTCGCCTACGAGCGTAAGCTGAGCGCCCAGACGGCCGCGGTCGAACAGACGGGTTCCGGTAAGCTGTTCCAGTTCGTTCAGCGTTTTGGATAGTGCAGGCTGACTAAGGTTAAGGGTTTCAGCCGCTCGCCCCAGCGTTCCCTGTTGAGCGACGGCCACAAATGTATGCAAATGGCGCAAGCGTATGCGCTGACTGAACAGACCATTTTTTTCCATAGGCGATGTTAAAAACAGAGCGACGCGGGTGACAAGTTAAGTTGTTTGAATTTGATAACCTGATAGCAAAATATTTTTAACATTTGATCTGTTTGAGTTACAACTGTTTTTCGAAAACGCCCATGCTTTGACCACTCGTCTGCCTGGATCACAATTTGTAAATTCTTCCCAACGAAAAGAACGGGCTTCTCTACACTCCAGGTAGTATTCACTGGAGGCATGACATCATGGCGAACACCATCACGGCTGATGATATTCGGGAACACTTTTCACAGGCTATGTCGGCGATGTACCAGCAGGAAGTTCCGCAGTACGGCACCTTGCTGGAACTGGTGGCGGACGTTAACCTGGCGGTTCTGGAAAATAACCCACTTTTACATGAACAACTGGCAAATGCAGACGAACTGGCGCGCCTGAATGTTGAACGTCACGGTGCGATCCGCGTTGGCACCGCGCAGGAGCTTTCCACCCTGCGCCGGATCTTCGCCATTATGGGCATGTACCCGGTCAGCTACTACGATCTCTCCCAGGCGGGCGTGCCCGTCCACTCGACGGCGTTTCGTCCGACTGACGATGCGGCGCTCTGCCGTAATCCGTTTCGCATTTTTACCTCGCTGCTGCGCCTGGAGCTGATTGAAAACGTTGCGCTGCGCGAAAGGGCGGCAGAGATCCTCTCCCGGCGCAACATCTTTACGCCGCGCTGCCTGGACCTGATCGACCTGCATGATGTACAGGGACACTTTACCGAGGCACAGGCGCGCGAATTTGTGCAGGAAGCCTTAGAAACCTTCCGCTGGCATCGCCATGCGACGGTCGATCAGGAAACCTATCTGGCGCTTAGCAACGAACATCGCCTGATAGCCGACGTGGTCTGTTTCCCGGGGTGCCATATCAACCATCTCACGCCGCGCACGCTGGATATCGACCGGGTACAGGAGCTGATGCCGAAGTACGGCATTGAGCCGAAAATCCTGATTGAAGGCCCGCCGCGCCGCGAGGTGCCGATCCTCCTGCGCCAGACCAGCTTTAAGGCGCTGGAAGAGCCGGTGCTTTTCGCGGGAGAACACAAGGGTACGCATACCGCGCGTTTCGGTGAGATTGAGCAGCGGGGCGTGGCCCTTACGCCGAAAGGACGCGAGCTGTACGACCGTCTGTTAAATCAGGCCGGGACCGGCAAAGACAACCTGACCCATCAGCTTCACCTGCGCGAGATCTTCAGCACCTTCCCGGACAGCGAAATGTTCCTGCGCCGTCAGGGGCTGGCTTATTTCCGCTACCGTCTGACTCCGACAGGTGAGGCGCATCGCCACGCGTTTCGTCCCGGCGACGATCCGCAGCCGCTGATCGAACGCGGCTGGGTTGTGGCGCAGCCGATCACCTATGAGGATTTTCTGCCCGTCAGCGCGGCGGGGATTTTCCAGTCGAATCTTGGCAATGAAACGCAGGCGCGCAGCCACGGCAATGCCAGCCGCAATGCCTTCGAAGCCGCGCTCGGCTGTGCGGTGTACGACGAGTTTACGCTTTACGAGGAGGCGGAAGCGCGCAGCAAACAGCGTTGCGGTTTGCTCTGAAACCGTTACTCTGCAGGGGTGTGATGGAAAAAGAAGGTTGGTATGGAAAATCCCTCCGCCCCTGTAGTTGAAACGCGCCAGGGCGCACTAATTGGTTCTACTGAAGGCGATACCCATGTGTGGTGTGGCATTCCTTATGCGGCACCGCCGGTTGGCCCGTGGCGCTGGCGCTCCCCACGCCCCCCTGCACGATGGGATGGCGTGCGTCCGGCGACGGCGTTCTCCGCCTCCAGCTGGCAGAGCAGCGAAAGCTGTCAGGAGCTGGGCGGCGGCGATCCCGGCCAGTTCTCTGAAGACTGCCTGTACCTTAACGTCTGGTCGCCAGTCGCACGCGCCGATCCGCTTCCGGTGATGGTCTGGCTGCACGGCGGAGGATTTACCCTCGGCGCTGGCGGTCTGCCTCCGTATAACGGCAGGGCGCTGGCGAAGCGCGGCACGGTGGTGGTGACAATTAATTACCGTCTCGGCCACCTCGGCTTTTTTGCCCATCCGGCGCTGGAAGGGGAAGAAGAACGCGTGGTGCATAACTTTGCGCTGCTCGATCAGATCCAGGCCCTGGAATGGGTGCGCGATAACATTGCCGCGTTCGGCGGCGATCCTGAGAACATCACCGTATTTGGCGAGTCGGCCGGTGCGCGCAGCGTGCTGTCGCTGATGGCTTCTCCGCTTGCGGGAGGACTGTTCCATAAAGCCATTGTGCAAAGCGGGTACACGCTGCCCGACACCCCGCGCGAGCAGGCCATGCATAAAGGCGAAGCGATTGCTGCCCATTTTGGCCTGCAAAATGCCACCGCGGAACAGCTTCGCGCGATCCCGCCTGAGGCGTTCTGGCCGCTGACCTCGCCACTGAATATCGCCCCTGCGCCCATCGTGGGTGACTGCGTTTTGCCTGAGGCCATGCTCGATGTCTTTTTCGCTGCCCGTCAGCATTCAGTACCGGTGATGATTGGGTCAAACAGCGACGAAGCCAGCGTGATGTCGGTGTTCGGGGTCGATCTTGCCGGGCAGATCCAGAAGCTCCGTCGCGAGCGGCGCTTTGGCCTGGGGCTGATCAAGCTGCTTTATCCTGGCGTGAAGGGCGATGAGGAACTCGGCAGGCAGGTTTGCCGCGACATGGCCTTTACCACCATGGGATACGTGGTGATGCAGGCGCAGCAGCGGGCAGGCGGCCTGTGCTGGCGATACTGGTTTGATTATGTGGCCGAAGCGGAGCACGCGACGTATACCAACGGCGCCTGGCACGGTAACGAAGTGCCCTACGTGTTCGATACCCTTGGGCAGGTGGAACCCTCGCGGAAGTATGTAAACGAACGCGATCTGGCCTTCGCCGCTCAGGTGGCGGACTACTGGGTGAGCTTCGCCCGGGATGCGGGAGCACACGATAGCCTGGTGGGGCCCACGCGCTGGCCCGCCTGCCGGAAAGGGCGGGACGTGTTGTTGCGCATCGGTGTGAATAAACATGCAGGTTTTCGGCTTGAAAACCGTTTTATGCGTGCCCGTATGAGCCTCTTCAAACGGGTAATGAAACACCACGTCAGCCTCGACTGAGCAGACAGGCACGAAACGCATCCAGCCCGTTCTCCGGGTCGGGTGCGTCGCGTAACACCAGCCGGTAGCTCGCCCCCGTCTTTATGCTCGTATCATAAGGCCGCATCAGCCGTCCGGCGCGCACGTCCTCCTCCACCAGCGTTTCATCCGCAATGGCGATGCCCAGCCCCTGAATGGCGGCGGTAATGGCCAGATCCATGGTTTCAAAGTGTTGATTTTTGAGCATAGCTGGCGCCGGACGCGGCTGTTTCGCCAGCCACAGCGTCCAGTCCGTTTTGTCCCGCGTGGGGTGAAGGAAGGTGAGTGTTTCCAGCGCAGAACCGGCCCGCAGCGGGCTCATCACCGGGGTTAAGGCCTCTTCGAACAGCAGATCGCCGGCGCTCATGTGCGTTCCAAACACAATCGCCGCGTCATAGGATTCGGTTTTGAAATTGACGTTATGATCGGTGGTAGTGGTCAGCGCAATCTGGAGTTCCGGCTGTTCGCGCTCGACCTGTAACAGACGCGGTACCAGCCAGCGCATCGCGCAGGTAGGCGCTTTCAGACGAATTACGGTCTGGTGCGTCCGCGCCTGTTCAGCAACGTTAAGCAGGTGCTCAAACGCAGATTGCAGTTCCGGCAGCAGGGCGCTTCCCTGTGAAGAAAGACGCAGGCCGCGAGCATGGCGTTCGAACAGCGGGAAGCCGAACCAGCTTTCCAGCGAGGCAATTTTGCGGCTTACCGCCCCCTGCGTCAGACAAAGCTCCTTCGCGGCATGGGTAAGATTCAGGTGACGCGCGGTCACGATAAACGTCTCTACGGCATTAAGCGGAAATGAACGACGCGACATATCTCACCTTAGCTATGCGTTTTTGTCATGGCTATTATGACAACAATTCGATTGTCCCGGCAATCAAGTTATTGTTTGAATAGTTATGCATTCACCACGAGAAGGGACAGAGGATGACTTTGAAAACGCCGGTGCAGACCCGCTCCAAATTGCCCGATGTAGGAACCACCATTTTTACCGTTATCGGCCAGCTTTCAGCCCGGCATAACGCCATCAACCTTTCTCAGGGTGCGCCGAATTTTTCCTGCGACCCAAAACTTATCTCCGGCGTCACTCGCGCCATGGAGTCAGGGCATAACCAGTATGCCTCCATGACCGGGCTGCAACCGCTCAGAGAGCGCATCGCGGACAAAATTGCCACGCTCTATGGCACCCGCTATGACCCGGCGAGTGAGGTACTGGTGACCGCCAGCGCCAGCGAAGGGCTTTACTCAGCCATCAGCGGGCTGGTTCATCCTGGCGATGAGGTGATCTATTTCGAGCCCTCCTTTGACAGCTATGCGCCGATTGTCCGTCTGCAGGGGGCGACGCCGATCGCTATTAAGCTGACGGTACCGGATTTTGCCGTGAACTGGGATGAAGTACGCGCGGCTATTACCCCACGCACGCGGATGATCATCGTCAATACGCCGCACAACCCGAGCGGACAGGTGTTTTCAGCCGCCGATCTGCACCAGCTGGCAGCGCTGACGCGCCACACCGACATCATCATTTTGTCTGACGAAGTGTACGAGCACGTCGTTTTTGATGGCGAACCGCATCACGGGATGGCAACGCACCCGCAACTGGCGGAGCGCAGCGTGATTATTTCTTCTTTCGGAAAAACCTATCACGTCACCGGCTGGCGAGTGGGTTATTGTGTGGCGCCCGCGGAGCTGATGGATGAAATATGTAAGGTCCATCAATTTTTAATGTTCTCGGCCGATACGCCGATGCAGTACGCGTTTGCCGAACACATGACCGATCCGCAAACCTGGCTGTCGCTGGCGGCGTTTTATCAGCGCAAGCGCGATCTGCTGCAAAGTTTGCTCGCCGACTCACCGTTCAGGCTGCTTCCGAGTGCCGGTTCGTTCTTCCTGCTTGCGGATTACAGCGGCTTTAGCGACGAGCGCGACAGCGAGATGGTGAAAAGGCTGATTGTTGAGTACGGGGTTGCCACCATTCCGCTGTCAGCGTTTTATGCCGATGGCACGGACAATAAACTGATCCGTCTCTCTTTTGCGAAAGATGAGGCGACGTTACGGGCAGGTGCCCAGGCCCTTTGTCGGGTTACACCACGTTAAGGAATTTGAGATGAAATTACGCGCGTTAGTTGTCGGCATAGGACTGCTGTGTTCATTCTCGTCGTTTGCTGCTACCGAGTTGCGATACGGGCTGGAAGCGGAATATCCGCCGTTTGAAAGCCGCAATGCCTCAGGGGAGCTGGAAGGATTTGACGTAGAATTGGGAAATGCCATCTGTAAAGCCGCCGCGCTGAAGTGCAGCTGGGTAGAAACCTCGTTTGATGCGTTGATTCCCGGTCTGGTGGCGAAAAAGTTCGACGCCATAAACTCGGCGATGAACATCACCGAACAGCGTCGTAAGAGCATTGATTTTACCCAGCCCATCTACCGTATTCCCTCCCAGCTGGTGGGCAAAGCCGGTTCTGCGGTAGAGGCCACGCCGGAAGGGCTGAAGGGCAAAACCATCGGCGTTCTCCAGGGTTCAATTCAGGAAACCTACGCCAAAGAGCACTGGGAAAAGCACGGTGTCACCGTGGTGTCTTATAAAGATCAGAATATGGCCTGGGGAGATCTGCTGAATGGCCGCATCGATGCCTCGCTGGTCATGTCAGCGGCCGGGCAGGCAGGTTTCCTCAGCAAGCCGCAGGGTAAAGGGTTTGGCTTTATCGGCAAACCGGTGTCGGACGACACCATCCTCGGCAGTGGGATCGGCTTTGGGCTGCGTAAGGGGGATGAGGCCACCAAAAAGCAGCTTGATGCCGCAATTGATAAAGTACGTGCCGACGGCACGATCGCTAAACTGGCTGATAAGTACTTCCCGGGTATCGATGTCAGCGTAAAATAACCGCCTCGTTGGTCCCGGCTGTTGATGTCCAGCCGGGACACTTTTATACATAACTTTACCCCTTTTTCAGGCCGTTCTGGTCGACAGAAAATATTTCTCGGTTTGTTCAGATAATCACCCGCCAACAATTGGATTCTTAACCGTTTTTGTTTAGGCTGTGCGTTCTTTCTTGCCGTCATTTCGCTGCGCGCGAAACTCATTCACACGACCATAAGGACGTTTTCTCAGGCATGAATCGCAGACGTTTTCTCAAAGGTTCCCTGGCAATGGCTGCCCTGAGCGGCACTTCTGGCCTTGCTTCTCTGTTTTCCCAGGCGGCGTATGCTGCTGACTCCGACATTGCCGACGGTCAGAGCCGTCGCTTTGACTTCTCTGTTCTGCAATCCATGGCGCACGATCTGGCGAAAACCTCGTGGGGTGGTGCGCCGCGTCCGCTGCCGGAAACGCTGGCCACCATGACGCCGCAGGCGTACAACGCCATCCGTTACGATGAGAAACAGTCGCTGTGGAATAACATTGAAGGTCGCCAGCTGGACGCCCAGTTCTTCCATATGGGGATGGGATTCCGCCGCCGCGTGCGCATGTTCTCGCTGGATCAAAGCACCTCTCAGGCGCGTGAGATCCACTTCCGTCCAGAGTTGTTCAGCTACGGCGATACGGGCGTGGATACCAAACAGCTTGAAGGTCAGAGCGACCTCGGCTTCGCCGGATTCCGCGTCTTTAAAGCGCCCGAACTGGCGCGACGCGATATCGTTTCGTTCCTGGGCGCGAGCTACTTCCGCGCAGTGGATGATACCTACCAGTACGGCCTTTCCGCGCGCGGGCTGGCGGTGGATACCTTTACTGACACCCCGGAAGAGTTCCCGGATTTCACCTCCTTCTGGTTTGAAACCGTTAAGCCGGGCGATACCACCTTTACCGTCTATGCGCTGCTGGACAGCCCGAGCATTACCGGTGCCTATAAGTTTGTGATCCACTGTGAGAAGAGCCAGGTGATCATGGACGTCGAAAACCATCTCTATGCGCGCAAAGACATCAAGCAGCTCGGCATCGCGCCGATGACCAGCATGTTCAGCTGCGGCAACAACGAACGCCGCATGTGCGACACCATTCATCCGCAGATCCACGATTCAGACCGCCTGGCAATGTGGCGCGGTAACGGAGAGTGGATCTGCCGACCGCTGAACAACCCGCAAAAGCTGCAATTTAACGCTTATCTGGATAAAAACCCGAAAGGCTTTGGTTTGTTGCAGCTTGACCGTGACTTCTCCCATTACCAGGACGTCATGGGCTGGTATAACAAGCGACCAAGCCTGTGGGTCGAGCCGCGCAACAACTGGGGTAAAGGATCCATCGCCCTGATGGAGATCCCGACAACCGGCGAGACGCTCGATAACGTGGTCTGCTTCTGGCAGCCGGAGAAACCGGTGCAGGCGGGTGATGAACTGGACTTCAAATACCGTCTCTACTGGAGCGCGCAGCCGCCGGTGCGTTCACCGCTGGCAAACGTCTACGCTACCCGTACCGGTATGGGCGGCTTCCCGGAGGGCTGGGCGCCGGGTGAGAATTACCCGAAAGTGTGGGCCCGTCGATTTGCCATTGACTTCGTCGGGGGCGATTTGAAGGCCGCCGCACCGAAGGGCATTGAGCCGGTGATCACCCTGTCCAGCGGTGAAGCGAAGCAGGTGGAGATCCTCTACGTCGAGCCGTTCGACGGGTATCGCATTCTGTTTGACTGGTATCCAACCTCTGACTCCACCGAGCCGGTCGATATGCGTCTGTTCCTGCGCTGTCAGGGCGACGCCATCAGCGAGACCTGGCTGTACCAGTATTTCCCGCCCGCGCCGGACAAACGTAACTACGTTGACGATCGGATCATGCGTTAGTCCTTATGGGTTTGTGCCGGGTGGCGGCTTCGCCTTACCCGGCCTGATTCGGACGCATTTGTAGGCCGGGTAAGCGTTAGCGCCACCCGGCAATTAAGAGGCACTATGTCTTCAGAAATTATCCCCGTAACCCAGGAAATCGAGCTTCGCGCCGTCGAAGAGCGCTATACCACCGATCTGCATAACCTCGTTGTTAAAAACAAAACTTGGCTGCAAACCGCCTTCGACTGGGCGCAGCATGTCGGCACTGAAGAGGACACGCGCCGTAACGTTCAGAGCAATCAGATGCTGCACCAGCGCGGCTACGCCAAAATGTTCCTGATTTTCATGAAGGACGAGCTGGTGGGCGTGCTTTCTTTTAACGCGATAGAGCCTGCGAATAAGGCCGGGTACATCGGCTACTGGCTTGACAAAGCGCATCAGGGGCAGGGCATTCTCTCTCAGGCGCTACAGGCGTTTATGCGCTATTACGTTGAGCGCGGCGAGATCCGCCGCTTTGTGATCAAATGTCGCGTGGCTAACCATAACAGTAACCGCGTGGCGCAGCGCAACGGTTTTACGCTGGAAGGTTGTTTGCGGGAAGCGGAAATGCTCAACGGCCGCTTCGATGACGTAAACCTGTACGCCAGGTTATTCCCGCTATAGCGCCCCCAGCAGCGGCGTCCGGGTGATCCGCGTGTCACCGTTGATCACTTTGGCTCCCCGGACGTGAATGCTTTCACCCTCCAGCGCCTCGATCGCCGCATCGTCTGTCATCTCCACCTGATGCTCAATCAGGACATCGCCGCTGATACGCGCTCGCCCCTGAATAACGACCTTGTCATCAATCAGGATCGGCCCGCCGCGTAACCACGCCTCGCCACCAATCAATACGTGGTGTTTGATAACGCAGTTACCTTCGACGAGGGCGTTTTCCGCGACCTGTGAACTGTACCGCACGGTCGGGATGGCATCATCCTCTAAACCGGCCAGCAGGCGGGCGTTGCCGTACACTTTGGCGCAGTCGCACACCCAGACGTTATTAAGCGCGTTGCCCTCAAGAATGGCGCGGTCGAACACCTCCGCGCGGTGCTCAACAAAGGCCCAGGTCACCATGGCATCGCCGTAGATTTGCGCCTGATGCACAATACGCGACTGGCTGACCGTGGCTCTGTCGTAAATCTGCAGGATCTGCTCACGGTCGGGTGTCAGCCCTTTGGCTGCAATCACCATGCTATTATGCAGCACCCGCGCGTCACCCGCGATACGGCATTCCCCGCGTACGGTGGAGTGCTGGATAGTGACGTTGTCACTTATTGCCGCGCCGTGACTTACCTCTGCCGCGTCAAGCCAGCTGTTGCCGCCTACGTGTGCGCGGTGGCTTACGATGCAGGGTTGGGTGAGGCGGGCGTTGCCGGATATCCTGGCCCCGGCAAACACCACGCTGTTTTCATCATAAACCCAGCAATCCCCGTCCTGGGCGAGCGCGTGTTCATCCTCAACCCAACCACCTTTTGTCCCGCTGGTCACATCGTTAAAATCCTTTGCGGCAATAATCTGTCTGAGTAGGGTTGTGCACGGCGTTGATCCATCCTGCCAGCGCCAGAGACGCGTTTCATTGCCAAGCCTGTATTTTGTCATCGTGTTTTCCCTGAAAAGCCATTCACTAAACGTAGCAAACTTTTGGCGTTTCGAAGTGCTGGCGTCTGCACGGTAAACCCCTTAAAATGGCATTTAAAATACATTTTAAAGTTTAAAAAAAATGCATAACCAAGACCAACGCGTTCTTAACTTGCCCGCCGGTTATTTCGGTATGGTTCTGGGTACCATAGGTATGGGGTTCGCCTGGCGTTATGCCGGTACTATCTGGCCGGTGACGCGCTGGACGGGCGAGATCCTGGTGGCGCTGGCGGTGGCGATCTGGTTCCTGCTGAGCGTGGCGTTTCTTACCCGTGCGGTACGGTTTCCACATAGCGTGCTGGCCGAGATGCGGCATCCGGTAATGAGCAGTTTTGTCAGCCTGTTTCCTGCCACAACGCTACTGGTGGCCATTGGCTTTGTGCCGTGGTGCCGACCGGTGTCGCTGGTGCTGTTTAGCGTAGGCGTGGTGATCCAGCTTGCGTATGCCGCCTGGCAAAGCGCCGGGCTGTGGCGCGGTAAGCATCCGGAAGAGGCCACGACGCCGGGACTGTATCTGCCGACGGTAGCGAACAATTTTATCAGCGCCATGGCCTGCGGTGCGCTGGGTTTCCACGATGCGGGGCTGGTGTTCCTTGGCGCCGGGGTCTTTTCCTGGCTGAGCCTGGAGCCGGTCATTTTGCAACGCCTGCGCAGCGCGGGCGAACTGCCCGCGGCGCTTCGTACCTCGCTTGGGATCCAGCTTGCGCCTGCCCTGGTGGCTTGTAGCGCCTGGTTTAGCGTCAACGGCGGCGAAGCGGACACCTTCGCCAAAATGCTTTTCGGCTATGGTCTGTTGCAACTCCTGTTTATGCTGCGTCTGATGCCGTGGTATCTGTCACAGCCGTTCAACGCGTCGTTCTGGAGCTTCTCGTTCGGGGTGTCGGCGCTGGCGACCACCGGTTTGCATCTTGGGCAAAGTAGCCCGTCAGGGTTCTTTCACGCCCTTGCTGTTCCCCTGTTTATTTTCACCAACGTCATCATCGCGATGCTGCTGGTCCGTACTTTTATCTTGCTGATGCAGGGCAAACTTCTGGTGCGCGCTGATAAGGCACTGCTAATGCAATCTGAGGAAAAATAATGACTGTCGATGAAAACTACTTTACTGAGAAATATGGGCTGACCCGCACGCACTCAGAGGTCCTGCTCAGCGCGGACATTGTTAAGCCGGGAAAAACGCTCGATCTCGGTTGCGGAAATGGCCGTAACAGCCTCTACCTCGCTGCCAACGGCTATGACGTGACGGCGTGGGATAAAAACCCGATGAGCATCGATAACATCGAGCGCATTAAGGCGGCGGAAGGGATCGCGAATCTGCAAACGGCGATAAAGGACTTGAACAACCTGACTTTTGACGGCAAATATGACTTTATTCTTTCCACCGTCGTGTTGATGTTTCTCGAAGCGAAAACCATCCCTGGTCTTATCGCCAATATGCAGCGTTGCACTAAACCAGGCGGCTATAACCTGATCGTTGCCGCCATGGATACGGAGGACTATCCGTGTGCCGTCGGTTTCCCGTTTGCCTTCAAGACCGGTGAACTGAGCCACTACTACGAAGGCTGGGAGCTGATCAAGTACAACGAAGAGGTGGGGGAACTCCACCGTACCGATGCCAACGGGAACCGTATCAAGCTGCGCTTCGCCACCATGCTCGCACGCAAGCCCGCTTAACGCGCGGCCAGCAGACAGAGTTGCAGGGCCGTGCGACAGGAGGCCTCGAACGACGACAGCGGTAAAAACTCAAACTTTGAGTGGAAGTTATGGGCGCCGGTGAAGAAGTTCGGGGTGAGCAAGCCTTTGGCTGACAGGGCCGCCCCGTCCGTGCCACCGCGCATGGGGATCGGTTTTGGGGTGATACCGAGCGATTCCATCGCCTCGAACATCAGGTCGATCGCGCGGCGGTCTTCGCCAATCGCATTGCTGATATTGCTGTAGGTATCTTCAATGCGATACTCCACGTTTGCCGTGGGATGCTGCGCAGCAATCCGCGCTGCCACATCGGCAATTTGCTGCTTGCGGGCGGCAAAACCCTCTTTGTCAAAATCACGAATGTTGGCTTTCAGCACCGCTTCGTTTTGCCCGGCCTGGATGCCGTTAAACCAGATATAACCTTCGCGCCCCTCGGTGCATTCCGGGGTTTGCTGGCGATCGAAATGGCTGATGAAATCCGTTGCCATCAGTAGCGGGTTGACCAGCACCCCTTTGGCGGACATCGGGTGCGCCGTGACGCCGGTAAAGCGAATTTCAGCCGCCGCCGCGTTAAAGTTCTCGTAAACAATTTCCCCCAACTCGCAGCAGTCGATGGTCCAGGCAAAATCGACGTCGAAGCGCTTCAAATCCAGCGCTTTCGCGCCACAGAGACCAATCTCTTCATCGGGCACAAACGCCACCACAATATCGCCATGCTTATGTTCAGCGGTGAGGTTTTCCAGCACCGTCATGACCACGGTGACGGCCGCTTTATTATCTGCGCCTAATACGCTGGTTCCGTCGCTGAAAATAATCTCCTCATCAGGATAAGCCAGAATTTCCGGGTGCTCATTTACGCGCAACCAAATATCTTTTTCTTTATTCAGGCAGAGATCATCTCCCGTAAAGGTTAATATTTGTGGATGAATATCCGGGGATAAACCGACGTCAACGGTATCGATATGGGTAATAAAACCAATCCGCGGCGCGCCGGGAATATTGCCTTTTTTCACGGCGGTAACGGTGGCGAACTCATCAATCACAATATCGTCTAACCCCAGCGTTTCCAGCTCCTTCGCCAGCTCCCGCGCCATGTCGTGCTGGCCCGGGGTGGAGGGCAGGGTTTTGACTTTCGGGTCGCTCTGGCTGGTGATGGCGAGATAGCGGAAAAAGCGTTGGGTTAATTGTCTGGAGAGTTCTGAGCCCATAGTGTTTCCTTCTGTATTTATTTTTCATGTGTTTGCGCCATCACTTTAATGTTATTTATGAAATGGCAAAAGAAGTAATTAGCCGTCGAATTAAAAAGACAGGAATAAATGATGAAAAGCACATTCACAATGATAACGCTGGCGCTTGCTGCGCTGACGGTCAGTTCCACCGTCGCGGCAAAAACGCTGGTGTATTGCTCCGAAGGATCGCCGGAAAATTTCAATCCTCAGCTCTATACGTCGGGGACCAGCGTGGACGCCAGCGCCGTACCGGTTTATAACCGTCTGGTCGATTTCAAACCGGGCACTACCGAACTGGTGCCGAGCCTGGCGGAAAGCTGGGAGGTGAGCGAGGATGGTAAGGTCTACACCTTCCACCTGCGCAAAGGGGTGAAATTCCACAGTAATAAACTGTTCACGCCGACGCGCGACTTCAACGCGGATGACGTGATTTTCTCGTTTATGCGCCAGAAGGATGTGAATCATCCCTACCATAACGTCTCCAACGGCAGTTATTCCAACTTCGAAAGTCTGGAGTTCGGCAGCCTGATTACCGCCATTGATAAGGTTGACGATCGCACCGTGCGCTTCACCCTGGCGCACCCGGAAGCGCCGTTTGTTGCCGATCTGGCGTGGTATTTTGCCTCCATCCTGTCGGCGGAGTATGCCGATGCCATGCTTAAAGCGGGCACGCCTGAAAAGGTCGATATGCAGCCGATTGGCACCGGGCCGTTTAAGCTGGCGCAATATCAGAAGGATTCCCGCATCCTTTTTACCGCCTTCCCGGACTACTGGCAGGGAAAATCGAAGCTGGATCGACTGGTGTTCACCATCACGCCGGACGCCTCGGTGCGTTTTGCCAAAGTCGAGAAGAATGAGTGCCAGGTGATGCCGTTCCCAAACCCGGCGGATCTGCCGCGTATGAAGGCTAACAAAGACATCAACCTGATGAGCAAGGCCGGTCTGAATACCGGTTTCCTGGCATTTAACACGCAAAAGCCGCCGCTGGATAACGTAAAAGTGCGCCAGGCGCTGGCGATGGCGATTAACAAACCGGCCATCATTGAGGCGGTCTTCCACGGCACCGGCACGGCGGCGAAAAACCTGCTGCCGCCTGGCGTCTGGAGTGCCGACAGCGAGCTGAAAGACTACGATTACGATCCAGAAAAAGCGAAAACGCTGTTAAAGGAGGCGGGATTTGCCAACGGCGTAAGCATCGATCTGTGGGCTATGCCCGTGCAGCGGCCGTATAACCCGAACGCGAAGCGTATGGCTGAAATGATCCAGGCGGACTGGGCGAAAGTAGGCGTGCAGACCAAAATCGTGACCTACGAATGGGGCGAATATCTGAAGCGCGTGAAGGGCGGGGAGCATCAGGCTGCGCTGATGGGCTGGACAACTGCGACGGGCGATCCGGATAACTTCTTCGGACCACTGTTTACCTGTACGTCCGCCAACGGCGGGTCGAACTCGGCCAAATGGTGCTATAAGCCGTTTGATAACCTGATTGCCGAAGCAAAATCGATAACCGATCGCGAAAAACGCGTGGCGCTGTACAAGCAGGCGCAGCAGATGATGCACGATCAAATGCCGGCGGTTATGATTGCCCACTCGACCATTTTTGAGCCAGTCAGAAAAGAGGTCACGGGCTATGAAATCGATCCCTTCGGCAAACATCTGTTCTGGCAGGTAGATATAAAACAGTAATATTTTTCTGCCCGGATCCGGTCCGGGCACTATTTTCACAATTTGTGCCTTCCCCGTCATTTTTGCCACAACATTTCCCTCTGTTTTTTGTTATAACTTCAAGTGCATACTTGCAGATAACTCGGAACTCCATCATGCGTACTTCCACTTTTTTTAAAGTTGCAGTGCTTTCTGGCCTGTTGGCCCTTTCTGGCTGTGCGTCAAAAGTCGCAGCCCCCGATCAATATTCAGGCTTTTTAAAAGATTACTCTGACTTGCAGGAGATGACATCAGCAACCGGGAAACCAACCTTGCGTTGGGTCGATCCTTCCTATGATCCGGCGAACTACGACAGTATTATCTGGACCCCGATAACCTATTATCCGACACCAAAGCCAACCACACAGCTTGGGCAAAAAACGCTTGATGAATTGTTGAGTTACACCAATAACACATTAAAAAACGCGATTGGCCAGCGTAAGCCAATTGTGACGACGCCGGGCAAACACAGCCTGATCTTCCGCGGCGCCATCACGGGTGTGAGCTCAGAGAAAGAAGGTTTGCAGTTCTATGAAGTGGTGCCCGTCGCGCTGCTGGTTGCGGGTACGCAGATGGCAACTGGCCATCGCACCATGGATACGCATCTTTTCTTTGAAGGTGAGCTGATTGATGCGGCCACGAACAAACCGGTAGTTAAAGTTGTTCGTAAAGGTGAAGGTAAAGAGCTTGCCAACGAGAACACGCCGTTGGGATTCGCCACACTGAAACAGGTTGTGGATGATATGGCGACCGATGCCACCATGTTTGATGTCCATCAGACAGCAAAATAATAAAAACGGCCTGCATCTACGCAGGCCGTTATTTTATGCCGTCAGCAGGCGGCGGAACCAGGTTTCCGGTTTCGTAAACATCACCATATTTCCCCCCAATATCAACAGCAGGCCGACGATCCCGTTGATATGCCACACGTAACCCTCGTACACCGTTGAAATCGACAGCGCCACCAGCGGGAACAGCAGGGTGCTGTACGCGGCCTTACCGGGACCAATGCGGCCTACCAGCGTAAAGTAGGCGCCGAAGGCAATCACCGAGCCAAACAGAGCAAGATAGAGCAGCGCCCCCATATAGCTCACCGTCCATTCCGGCATAAAGCTTTCGCCCCTGAATAGAGCGATAAGGCCCATCACGACGGTGCCATACAGCATCGCCCAGGCGTTGGTGGTCATGGTTTCCAGACCGTTTCGCTGATGACGCATGCTGATCATATTCCCCAGCGAGAAGCCGTAGGTGCCGAGGGCGGAAAGCCCGATGCCCGTAAGCAATGACGCGCTCCAGCCGCTGGCGAGCAGATCGTTCCAGAACAGGGTAATGATCCCGATAAGCCCCAGCGCTGCCGCCGTCCAGAAGCGCGCGGGTGGACGCTGGCCGAAGAAGATAAAGCTGTTGATGGCGTTATACAGCACGGCCATCGAGAAAATCACCGACTCAAGGCCGGTATTGATATGGGCGGCGGCGGTGTAAAAGCACCAGAAGTTGAAACAGAAAACGCAGCAACCCTGAAGCATGCAGTAGAGATGATCCCGCAGCGCCAGCCTGCGCAGGCGACGAAGGGCGACCAGGACGATCATCATCGTGGCGCTGGCCACGGCGAAGCGCCAGAAAATGGAGACCGGCGCTGCAACCGGCCCCTGTTGTAAAAAAATGGCGATCCAGGTCGTGCCCCAGATAACAACAACCAGCCCATAGAGTAATGCGTTCATGGTGTCTCTCTTCTCATACCGCGGAAAACAACAGTGTGGCGAAAGAAGGGGGCCCCGGCTTTCATCGCCTTGCGCCGGACTTGCAAATTCTTGCGCTTTTTTCTCGCACAATGGCTGGTAACAGGCTGCAACACTTCTTAGACTGACAGTCTGATTAATCACCTGTTTACGGCCATGTCTCTCGTTTACGACACCTTTGAAACGTTACGCCAAAAAAATGCAGTGCTGCGGGAAACCGTCGCGCTCAATACTGGCATTCAACTGGCGGCGTGGTACAACAAGCACGACACGATCACCGTGAAAAGCAACCATCACACCCTTAGCCTGTACGTGGCGGATGGCTATGAAAGCTATCAAAAAACGCCGGGTGGCTGGAAAAATGGCGGCGGGCCGGACCGTTTTTGTCTGATGCCGGAAGAGAGCGAATCCACATGGGATATTCGTGATGACCTGTCGTTCGTGCACCTCTACTGCACCGATGAACACCTGCGGGACGTGGGGGAGAAAATCTGGGATAAACGACCGCTATCGCTGACGCTGGAGGAAAAAATCTTCGGCAGCGATCCGAAAATCACCGCCCTTTATCGCCAGTTTTTGCTCGGCTGCGACTGGCAGCAAAACGCCAATCAGCTCACCCTGAGCACTGCGTCGACCTTATTACTGACGCATTTGGTCCAGCACTATTCCAGCGTCCAGTGGAAGTTACCGGTGGTCACCGGCGGGCTATCGCCGTTTGTGCTGCGCAACGTGCTGGCCTTTATCGAGGAAAATCTGGCGCAACCCTTAACGCTGGCGGAACTGGCGGGCCAGGCCGCACTCAGTGAGTATCACTTTGCGCGGATGTTCCGCCAGTCGATGGGGCTGGCGCCGCATCAGTACGTCATGCAGCGCCGCATGGAGAAGGCCAAAGCGCTGATTCAGCACACGACCACGCCGCTCACCGACATCGCGCTTGCCTGCGGATTTAACTCCGCCAGCCATTTCAGTAACCGTTTTCGCAGCATGACCGGCATCACGCCGTCACAGCTACGCGCGGCGAAGGCGTGAGAAGACAGCGTAACAGATCCCACCCAGCACCAGCCCCCAGAAAGCGGAGCCAATTCCCAGGAGCGTGACGCCGCTGGCGGTCATCAGGAAGGTGACGATCGCCGCGTCGCGCTCTGCTTCATGATTCAGTGCCTGATACAAACTCCCGCTGATAGTGCCGAGCAGGGCCAGCCCGGCCAGCGTCTGGATGCCGCTCAGCGGCAGGGCGGCCATCATCCCCGAAATCGACCCGCCGAACACCCCCGCCAGCAGATAAAACCCACCTGCGGCCGCCGCTGCCAGCCAGCGTTTACTGGCATCCGGGTGGGCGTCCGGGCTCTGGCAGATGGCGGCGGTGATGGCGGCGATGCAGATGGAATAGACGCCGAAGGGGGACAACAGCAGCGCCAGCCCGCCGGTGGCAACGATCAGCGGTGAGACCGCCAGCGGATAGCCCGATGCCTGCATGGTGGCGAAGCCGGGCGCATTCTGCGACGCCATGGTCACCAGGAAGAAGGGTAAGCCGATGCTGATCAGGCTGGTGAAGGTGAACGCAGGGGCAATGAATTCCGGCATGATCACCGATAACGTCATTTTATTCGTGACAACGTCACCTCCAGCCCAGGCCACGAACACCCCCACCAGCAGCGTGGCGACAATGGCGTACCGGGGCGCTACGGCTTTAGCCATCAGCCAGGCGCCCAGCATACTGCCGCAAAGAAGCACGTGTCCCTCAAGATTGCTGAATGCCTTCAGGCCAAACTGTAACAGCACGCCTGCCAGCATAGCGGCGGCAAGCGAGTGCGGGATCAGTTTCATCAACCGGGCAAACAGGCCAGTGACGCCGCACAGCAGAATCAGCGCATTCGCAAATATAAATACCCCTATGGTTTCCGCCAGCGTCACGCCTTGCAGGCTGGTGGCGAGCAGCGCCGCGCCAGGAGTCGACCAGGCGGTCAGCACCGGGGCTTTATACCACCACGACAATGCAAGCGTGCTGATCCCCATCCCGAGCCCCAGCGCGGTCATCCATCCGGCGATTTGCTGTGTACTGGCGCCCGCCGCCGCAGCCGCCTGCCAGATAATGGCGGCAGAGCTGGCGTAGCCCACCAGAACGGCAACAAAACCAGCCAGCACGGCAGGAAAGAGAGAGGCAGTCGATCGCATGTGAACTCCGTTGTGCGTTATAACGTCCGGGATAAGGTATCACTGTGCGCTATAGCGTACAAGTGGTATGCTTTGCCCCAACAGGAGGAACTATGGATATCACTCAACATCTGGCAACCACACTGAAAGCGCTGCGTCAGGCGCGGGGCTGGAGCCTGTCGAAACTGGCGGAAGAGACGGGCGTGTCGAAAGCGATGCTTGGGCAAATCGAACGCAATGAGTCCAGCCCGACGGTCTCAACCTTGTGGAAAATTGCCACCGGGCTGAACGTACCTTTTTCGGCGTTTATCACTCCAGAGAGCGAACCGCAGGCGGTGTTCGATCCGCAGCAGCAGGCGATGGTGGTGAAACCGCTTTTCCCCTGGGATGAACAGCTTAAGTTCGACCATTTCTCCATCACCCTGTCGCCCGGCGCGCTGAGTGAGTCCACGCCGCACGAAGCCGGGGTGATTGAACACGTGGTGGTGATAAGCGGTGAGCTGGATATGCATATCGACGGTGTCTGGCGCACTCTATACGCTGATTCCGGCGTGCGTTTTGCCGGCGATAAACCGCACGCGTACCGCAACAGCAGCACCCGGACGGTGCATTTTCACTCTCTGATCCATTATCCCCGCTAAAGCGTCGCAAAACGGTTTCACTGGCACAGACTTCTGACTACAATAGCCGCCATTTTGACCATAACGGATAACGACGAAGTATGCGCCTGCACCCCCATCATCTTGAACTGCTAAGCCCGGCCCGCGACGCCGCCATTGCCCGTGAAGCCATTCTTCACGGTGCGGATGCCGTCTACATTGGCGGCCCAGGCTTTGGTGCCCGTCATAACGCCAGCAATAGCCTGCGCGACATTGCCGAACTGGTACCGTTCGCCCACCGTTTCGGGGCGAAGGTGTTCGTGACCCTGAACACCATTCTTCATGATGATGAGCTGGAGCCCGCGCAGCGTCTTATTACCGATCTCTACCAGACCGGCGTTGACGCTCTGATCGTTCAGGATATGGGTGTTCTGGAACTGGATATCCCGCCAATTGAGCTGCACGCCAGCACCCAGTGCGATATCCGCACCGTTGAGAAGGCGAAGTTTCTTTCAGACGTCGGGTTTACGCAGATTGTTCTGGCGCGTGAGCTGAACCTGAACCAGATCCGCGATATCCACCAGGCCACCGACGCGACCATTGAATTCTTTATCCACGGTGCGCTTTGCGTGGCCTATTCCGGGCAGTGTAATATCTCTCACGCCCAGACGGGGCGCAGCGCTAACCGCGGCGACTGCTCTCAGGCCTGCCGTCTGCCGTATACCCTGAAAGACGATCAGGGCCGCGTGGTGGCATTCGAAAAACACCTGCTGTCGATGAAAGATAACGATCAGACGGCAAACCTCGGCGCGCTGATCGATGCCGGCGTACGCTCCTTCAAAATTGAAGGCCGCTACAAGGACATGAGCTACGTGAAAAATATCACCGCCCATTATCGTCAGATGCTGGATGCCATCATCGACGATCGCGGTGACCTGGCGCGCGCGTCCGCCGGTCGTACAGAGCATTTCTTTATTCCATCGACGGACAAAACGTTCCACCGCGGCAGTACGGATTATTTCGTTAATGCGCGCAAAGGGGATATTGGCGCGTTCGATTCACCGAAGTTTATTGGTCTGCCGGTGGGTGAAGTGCTGAAAGTGGCGAAGGATCATCTTGACGTTCAGGTTACAGAGCCGCTGGCGAACGGCGATGGTCTCAACGTGATGATCAAACGTGAAGTGGTTGGTTTTCGCGCCAATACGGTGGA
This sequence comes from Enterobacter cloacae complex sp. XAL002, assembly GCF_049236805.1. Taxonomy (NCBI): domain Bacteria; kingdom Pseudomonadati; phylum Pseudomonadota; class Gammaproteobacteria; order Enterobacterales; family Enterobacteriaceae; genus Enterobacter; species Enterobacter cloacae complex sp. XAL002. The sequence continues at coordinate 194,068 of NZ_JBMKJN010000007.1, read as the reverse complement.
GAAAACCGGCGAAAATCGTTATCGCGTCTGGCCGAACGAAATGCCTGCCGACCTTTGCAAAGCCCGCCCGAATGCGGCGCTGAACCGTAACCTGGATCACAACTGGCAGCAGGCCTTGCTCAAGACCTCCAGCGAGCGTCGCATTGCGGTGGATATCGCGCTGGGTGGCTGGGAAGAGCAGCTGATCCTGACCATGACCTGCGAAGACGGCATCAGCGTGACGCATACGCTCGACGGCCTGTTCGAGGTGGCGAACAATGCGGAGAAAGCGCTCAGCAACCTCAAGGATGGCGTAGCGAAGCTCGGGCAGACCATTTATTATGCGCGCAATATTGAGGTGAATCTGCCGGATGCGCTGTTCGTGCCGAACAGCCTGCTGAACCAGTTCCGCCGTGAAACGGCAGAGATGCTGGATGAAGCACGCCTGGCAAACTATCCGCGCGGCAGTCGTAAGGCCGAAGCGGTGCCTGCGCCGGTCTACCCGGACACGCATCTCTCTTTCCTTGCGAACGTTTACAACCACAAAGCGCGTGCGTTTTACCATCGTCACGGCGTGCAGCTGATTGACGCCGCGTATGAAGCGCATGAAGAGAAGGGCGATGTGCCGGTGATGATCACCAAACACTGCCTGCGGTTTGCCTTTAACCTTTGTCCGAAACAGGCGAAAGGCAATATTAAAAGCTGGAAAGCGACGCCGATGCAGCTGGTGAATGGCGATGAAGTACTGACGCTGAAGTTTGACTGCCGTCCGTGTGAAATGCACGTTATCGGCAAGATGAAGAATCACATCTTCAAAATGCCGTCTCCGGGCAGCATTGTGGCCTCCGTCAGCCCTGACGATTTGATGAAAACCCTGCCGAAGCGTAAAGGCAGCTAACCCGCAGAATGGGTATCCGGTTTGCGCGATTTCTGCCATACATGGTGCTCGCGCAACCCCTCCGCAGACTCCTCTGCCGCGCTGCGTAACTCGTCGCTGTCAGCTTCATGACGAAGCTGATGGTCGGCGTTTTTCACGTAAAGAAATTCATGTCCTTTGTGCTCCGCCATAATCTGCCCTGAGAACAGGGCGCTAATCACCAGCAGTAGCGAAAAGCCTTTTCTGAACATCTTTTACCCCCGAAAATACGCTACGGTCATCGTAGGGATAATTTCATAGAGTAATTATTCGACTCTTTAAATTTGAGAAAATAGACTGTCAAAAATTGTGGTCGCCATAAAACTCACTTAAGACTATTCTTAAAAGCAATATCGCCGTTGTAAACTCCCATTTCTGGTATGCAAAGAGAAGCTAGATTTATTGGGAAATCATTTACAATAAGATTTTTCTGGCTAAGGATTGGATCGAATAAATGAAAAAAATAATCGTGCTATCACTTCTGGGCGTAGTGGTTGCGGTGGGTGCTGCGGCCAGCATCTATTCAAATGAAGAACCAGAATATATTCAGTCAGCAAAAAGCCGTGTCGGATCGTATTTAACCAGCGATTACGGACGTGTCGAATGTAATAGCACCCAGGTAAGTGAAGATCGCTGGGAGCTGGGCTGTACCAATAAGGCGAGGGGCAAAACCTTCCAGTTCGCTGTTTACCCATCCGAGCAGGCGCCGTATGGGGTCTCTCGTGCGTTTTATCTCGAAGCGATTAATGATGATGCCCGCCAGAGTGCAGAGCAGGGGCTGATGCGTTATCTGCAAATTAATACCAAAGCGGGTTAATCGATTCGTTTATGCTTCGTTGAGGCTCACAGTGGTAGATTGCAGGTGATCCACATCCCGGTATGGAATACCGGAACGTAGATACCAAAATACAAATCTATCCATGCAAGCATTTACCGCCAGATTATGGCGGTTTTTTTTTGCCCATTTATCGTACCGGCTGTAAAAATTGTTTGCGATATTGCGCGGGTGAAAGCGCAAATTGCTGCCGGAAATGGTGGCGCAGCGTGGCGCTTTGTCCAAATCCGGTTTGTTCCGCAATATTGTCGATGCTGAGCCGACTGTTTTCGAGATAATCTTTTGCCCGGTGCAATCGCGCAGTCAATAACCAGCGCGCGGGCGTTGTTCCGGTCGCGTCCTGGAAACGGCGCAGAAAGGTGCGCTGACTCATACCCACCCGCAGAGCCAGCGATTCGACGGTATGGGAAACGGCCAGATGCTGGTGAAGATAATCAAACAGCTGGCCGAGGCGCTGGCTCTCCCGCAACTGAGCCACCGGTCGGCTAAGCTGCTGGGTTTGCGAGCCGTCCCGATGGGGCGGGATCACCAGCCGACGCGCCACGCGGTTTGCCACTTCCATACCGTAATTCCGGCGCACCACGTGCAGGCACAGATCAATCCCCGCGGCGCTTCCGGTGGAAGTGAGAATATCGCCTTCGTCCTGGTAGAGCACATCTTCGACCACGGTAATGGCGGGATAGCGTGTTTTCAGCGCTTGCGTATAGCGCCAGTGGGTGGTCGCCTTCCGCCCGTCAAGCAGGCCTGTGGCTGCCAGAACGAAAACGCCAGAACAGATCGAGAGTAGCTGGCAGCCGCGGGCATGCGCCGCGCGGAGCGCCTGGCAGAGCGCTTCCGGTACGGGTTCGTCCAGCCCTCGCCAGCCGGGAACGACAACCAAATCCGCCGTCTCCAGCAGACCCAGATCGCCATCGGCCAGAATACGGATCCCGCCCGTTGCCCGGAGTTCGCCATCATCCACGCTCGCCACGGCAAACTGATACCAGTCATCGCCCATCTCCGGGCGCGGCAAGCCAAAGATTTCTACCGCCACGCCAAACTCAAAGGTACATAAACCGTCATATGCCAGCACGATCGCGCGCGGCGAGGGATGTCTTAAGTTTGTCATCTTTTTGCTGTTTTCTGGCATAGGCGGACGCATTCATGGGCTGAATTAAGGGATAGAGTAGTGTTAACACAAACACCACAAATGAGGAAGATTCATGAGCTATGTTACTGAATTTCCGGCTGCTGAGCCGCAGGAAGCTGTGGGGCATTTTCTGCGTCGTCTGAGTGTCGAGACGGACTGCGCCGATGTCCATCACGCGGTATCCAGCGGTGAGCAGGACTTTGTTCTGCTGCACGTTGTCGGAAAGCCTGAACATTTTGCCCGGCGGCATCTGCCCGGCGCGCTGCATTTACCCTGGAGCCAGATCACCGCAGAGCGGATGAAAGCGTGGCCGGAGGGCACGCTGTTTGTCGTCTATTGTGCAGGTCCGCACTGCAACGGGGCGGACAGGGCGGCCCTAAAGCTGGCGCGTCTGGGTCTGCCGGTTAAGATTATGCTCGGGGGCATGACCGGCTGGGAAGATGAGCGGTTCGCGTTTGCAGGATCTTCATCACCCGCTCTGTGAACATGAATTTATTTCAACACAGATGAAATTTTCTCGTTTGTCGGCGGCGAGCCGGTATGACATCTTTTCAGGACGTTTAGACATCCAGAAGTCTAAAGATTCAAGAGATGAATTATCACTGTGGGCAATTAACGCCGACAGACAGAGGAGATTTCCATGCAGCGACACCATGCCCCGTACCGCGCCGATGTAGTCGGCAGTTTTTTACGCCCGGATGCTATTAAACAGGCCCGTCTGCAATTTGCCAGCGGTGAAATCGATGCCGGGCAGCTTCGCGCGGTTGAGGACGAGGCCATTCGTCATGTTGTCGAGCAGCAGTGCGCCTGCGGTCTGCATGTGGTAACGGACGGTGAATTCCGCCGCGCCTGGTGGCACTTTGACTTCTTTGACGGGCTACAGGGCGTGGAGCGTTATGATTCCCAGCAGGGCATTCAGTTCAACGGGGTGCAGACTAAAGCCCATGGCGTGCGCGTAACGGGCAAACTGGGCTTCGGCGATCATCCTATGCTGGAAGATTTCCGCTACCTCAAAAGCATTAGCGGTAATGCACAGCCGAAGATGACCATTCCGAGCCCGAGCGTGCTGCACTTCCGCGGTGGCCGCAAGGATATTGATGCTACGGTCTACCCGGATCTGAAGGATTACTTTGACGATCTGGCGACCACCTGGCGCGATGCCATTCGGGCCTTTTACGATGCAGGCTGCCGCTATCTGCAGCTGGATGACACCGTCTGGGCCTATCTTTGTTCGGAGGACCAGCGCCGCCAGATCCGCGAGCGTGGTGACGATGCAGACGAACTTGCCCGAACTTATGCCCGGGTGCTGAATAAGGCGCTGGAGGGCAAACCGGACGATCTGACCGTCGGGCTGCACGTCTGCCGCGGCAACTTCCGCTCAACCTGGATTTCCGAGGGCGGCTATGAGCCGGTGGCGGAGGTGCTGTTCGGCACGGTGAACGTCGACGCGTTCTTCCTGGAGTACGACAACGACCGTAGCGGGGACTTCGCGCCACTGCGTTTTGTGCGCCCGGGTAAACAGCAGGTGGTTCTGGGGCTGATCACCACCAAACACGGTGAACTGGAGAACCCGGAAGGGGTGAAAGCGCGTCTGGAAGAGGCTGCGCGCTACGTGGCGAAAGAGCAGATTTGCCTCAGCCCGCAGTGCGGATTTGCTTCTACGGAAGAGGGTAACAGCCTGAGCGAAGCCCAGCAGTGGGATAAAGTTCGCCTCGTGACGAAAATCGCCAGCGACGTCTGGTAACGCCGTTTACAGCGCTGCATTATTACAGTGCAGCGCTGTACCATTCTGAGTCGTTTCCCGTCACTCCTCTCTTCGATCCCTTTAAAATCCTGTCTCTGCAACCTGGCACTGTTTTTGCTCTCCTGAAACTGGCGTTACTTTTTTCTGCGTCCGGCGGTAACGGACGTCTTCGCACAGCTTTCTTTTCAGGAGTGAAAATATGCACCGTCGTACCTTTATTAAAGCGTTCACCTTGTCCGCCTCCGTCATCGCCATGGGAATGAGCTTTGGCGTCCAGGCCGCAGAGACCATTAAAGTCGGGATTATGCACTCTCTCTCCGGCACGATGGCCATTTCAGAAACGCCCCTGAAAGATGTCGCCCTGATGACCATCGATGAAATCAATGCTAAAGGCGGCGTGCTCGGGAAAAAGCTGGAGCCGGTGGTGGTTGACCCGGCATCCAACTGGCCGCTGTTTGCCGAAAAGGCCCGCCAGCTTCTGAGCCAGGATAAGGTCGCCGTGGTGTTTGGCTGCTGGACCTCCGTATCGCGTAAATCGGTTCTGCCGGTTTTTGAGGAGCTGAACGGTTTGCTGTTCTATCCGGTGCAGTATGAAGGTGAAGAGATGTCACCTAACGTCTTCTATACCGGCGCGGCGCCTAACCAGCAGGCGATCCCGGCGGTGGAGTACCTGATGAGCGAGGACGGCGGCAGCGCGAAGCGCTTCTTCCTGCTGGGTACGGACTACGTTTACCCGCGCACTACTAACAAGATCCTGCGCGCCTTCCTGCACTCGAAAGGCGTTGAAGATAAAGATATTGAAGAGGTCTACACCCCATTTGGACATAGCGATTACCAGACCATCGTCGCCAGTATCAAAAAGTTCTCCACAGGCGGCAAAACGGCAGTGGTCTCCACCATCAACGGTGATTCCAACGTGCCTTTATATAAAGAACTGGCGAACCAGGGGCTGAAAGCCACAGACGTGCCGGTGGTGGCGTTCTCGGTGGGCGAGGAAGAACTTCGCGGCATTGATACCAAACCGCTGGTGGGTAACCTGGCGGCGTGGAACTACTTTGAATCCGTCGACAACCCGACCAACCAGTCCTTTGTCGCGGCTTACAAAGCCTACGCGAAAGCCCATAAGCTGCCGAATGCCGATACCGTGGTCACCAACGATCCGATGGAAGCGACTTACGTTGGCCTGCATATGTGGGCGCAGGCGGTTGAAAAAGCGGGAACAACCGACGTGGACAAAGTGCGCGCGGCAATGGCGGGCCAGTCGTTCAACGCGCCGTCCGGCTTTACGCTGACCATGGACGCCACCAACCACCACCTGCATAAGCCCGTCATGATTGGTGAAATTGAAGGCAACGGCCAGTTCAACGTCGTCTGGCAAACCGAACAGCCGGTACGCGCTCAGCCGTGGAGCCCGTTTATCGCCGGGAATGACAAAAAGCCTGACCAGCCGATGAAAACCGCCAGCAACTAAGCCACCACCAGGGAGAGACGTCATGAACGCCATACGCATGATGATTGCGATTGTGTGGCTTACCGGACTGCTGCCAGGGATGGCGCAGGCATCGGATGCCGATGATTTCGTTGCCGCTAGCCGCAGCCAGCAAACCGCCATGCTGACCCGCTGGGCAGCCACGCCGGAACCTGCACGTTTGCCGCTGCTTAAGGCGCTGCAACAGGAGAACCTTTATACCGACAGCCAGAAGAAGGCATTTACCCGCATCGACGGCGAAATGGTTGCCCTGGGCGCGGCAAAAAGCGCTGAAGGCACGACCAAAGCCGTGCGGCTGACCAACCGACTGCGCGTGTTAACCGTCACGGCGCTGGCGACGCATCAGCTTGTCAGTGACAGTGTCACCGAAAGGCGTCATGCCGCGCGGCAACTTCAGCGTGACGCCCGGCCGGATATGCTCGGCTTTCTGCAACAGCGGGCCAGTAGCGAAACGGACGACGTCACCCGACAGTCGCTGATGCTGGCGCTGGCAAACCTCCAGCTGACGAGCCCACAGGCTGAAGTACGGCTCAAGGCTGTTGAGCTGTTGGGACAGTCTGACGATCCGGACGTGCAGGCCACGCTGACGCCGTTCACCCAAACGCAAACCGAGCCGGACGCACGGGTACGTGCCGCCGCCGCTGAGAGCCTGGAGCGTATTCAGCACCGGCTGATGTGGGGCGAACTGCTGGGGCAGGCCTTCATGGGCCTGTCGTTGGGGTCGGTACTTTTGCTGGCCGCGCTCGGGCTGGCTATCACCTATGGTCTGCTGGGGGTGATAAACATGGCTCACGGTGAAATGCTGATGCTCGGGGCGTATGCCACCTGGATGGTGCAGCAGGTAATGGCGCAGTGGATGCCTCAGTGGCTGGCGCTTTATCCGGTGGTGGCGCTGCCGGTGGCGTTTTGCCTGACCGCAGGCATCGGGATGGTGCTGGAGCGCACGGTGATCCGCCATCTTTATGGCCGCCCGCTGGAAACCCTGCTCGCCACCTGGGGGATAAGCCTGATGCTTATCCAGCTGGTCCGCATGACCTTTGGCGCTCAGAACCTTGAGGTCGCTAACCCGGCATGGCTGTCCGGCGGGGTGCAGGTTTTCGCCAACCTGACGCTGCCCTGGAACCGTATTGTGGTGCTCGGCTTTGTACTGCTGGTGCTGTTCTTCACCTGGCTCATTCTGAACAAAACGCGTCTGGGTCTCAACGTGCGGGCGGTGACGCAAAACCGCAGCATGGCGGCCTGCTGCGGCGTTCCCACCGGACGGGTAGATATGCTGGCATTTGGCCTCGGGTCCGGCATTGCCGGGTTGGGCGGCGTGGCGTTGTCCCAGCTGGGGAACGTGGGGCCGGAGCTGGGCCAGGGATACATCATCGATTCGTTCCTGGTGGTGGTGCTCGGCGGCGTCGGCCAGCTGGCCGGTAGCGTCGCGGCGGCCTTTGGTCTGGGGATCTTCAATAAAATTCTTGAACCGCAGATGGGCGCCGTGCTGGGCAAGATCCTGATTCTGGTGGCGATCATTCTGTTTATCCAGAAACGTCCGCAGGGGTTATTCGCACTTAAAGGGAGGGTGACAGACTGATGAGCCAGCCATTGACCTTAACACTGGCGCGCAGGGCACCGCGCACCGCGCAAATCTTCGGCAGTCTGCTGGTTGCGGCGCTGCTGGTGCTGCCTTTTCTCGCGCTGTTACCCGCCACCCATCCGCTGGCCGTTTCGACGTGGATGTTGACGCTTATCGGCAAGATCCTCTGCTACGCAATTGTCGCCGTGGCCCTCGATCTGGTCTGGGGCTATGCCGGTATGCTCTCGCTGGGGCACGGCATATTCTTCGCCCTGGGCGGCTATGCGATGGGCATGTACCTGATGCGCCAGGCGGCCGGGGACGGGCTGCCCGCGTTTATGTCGTTTCTCTCGTGGAGCGAACTGCCCTGGTTCTGGTGGGGAACGCAGCATTTTGCCTGGGCGCTGGTGTTAATCGTGACGATCCCCGGCCTGCTGGCGCTGGTCTTCGGCTGGTTTGCTTTCCGCTCGAAGATCAAAGGGGTCTATTTCTCCATCATGACCCAGGCGCTGACCTATGCGGGCATGCTGCTGTTCTTTCGCAACGAAACCGGCTTTGGCGGCAATAACGGCTTTACCGGCTTTACCACGCTGCTCGGGTTTTCCGTTACGGCGACTACCACGCGGATCGCGCTGTTTCTCGCAACGGTCATGCTGCTGCTTCTGGCCCTGGGCACAGGCTACGCCCTGGCGAAGAGTAAATTTGGCCGCATTTTAACGGCGGTGCGCGATGCGGAAAACCGTCTGACGTTCTGCGGCTACGATCCGCGCGGCTTCAAGCTGCTGGTCTGGACGCTTTCCGCCGTGCTGTGTGGCCTGGCGGGAGCGCTGTACGTTCCGCAGGTGGGCATTATCAACCCGGGTGAAATGTCGCCGACCAACTCGATTGAAGCGGCCATCTGGGTGGCGCTGGGCGGGCGCGGCACCCTGGTAGGCCCGGTGATTGGTGCGGCGCTGGTCAATGGTGCGAAGAGCTTTTTCACCGTGGCGATGCCGGAGTACTGGCAACTGTTTCTTGGGCTGATTTTCATCGCCGTGACGCTCTTTTTACCGCGCGGCGTGTTCGGTCTGTTTCGTAAGGGAGAGAATTAATGCAGCCCTCTGAAGGACTCTTTACCCGCCAGCTACCGGGCGATCGTTACCGTGAGCAGACCGATCCGGTGTTACAGCTTGAGGCCATTAACGTCAGTTTCGATGGTTTTCAGGCGTTGACCGATCTCTCACTTAATATCGGCGTCGGTGAATTGCGCTGCATCATTGGCCCTAACGGCGCCGGTAAAACTACGCTGATGGACGTGATCACCGGCAAAACCCGGCCAAAAAGCGGGAAGGCTATTTACGATCAGTCCATCGATCTGACAGCCCTTGAACCGGCGGCCATTGCCCGTCAGGGCATTGGCCGTAAGTTCCAGAAACCGACCGTGTTTGAAGCGCTGACCGTAGGGGAAAACCTCGAAATCGCCATGAAAGCCGACAGGTCCGTCTGGGCGAGCCTGCGGGCAAAACTCAGCGGCGAGCAGCGCGACCGCATTGACGAGATGTTGGTTTTGCTGCGGCTTGGCAGCGAGCGCGATCGCCGCGCCGGGCTGCTTTCCCACGGGCAGAAGCAGTTTCTGGAGATCGGCATGCTGCTGGTGCAGGATCCGCATCTGTTGCTGCTGGACGAACCCGCCGCCGGTATGACCGACGCAGAGACGGAATACACAGCCGAGCTGTTCCGAACTCTGGCAGGCAAGCATTCGCTGATGGTGGTTGAGCACGATATGGGCTTCGTCGAGACCATCGCCGACCACGTCACGGTGCTGCATCAGGGGCGCGTACTGGCCGAAGGCTCGCTTCGCGAGGTACAGGCCAATGAGCAGGTGATTGACGTCTATCTGGGACGCTAAGGAGAGGGGATGTTACAGGTTAACGAGCTGAATCAGTACTACGGCGGAAGTCATATTCTGCGCGGGGTGAGCTTTGAGGCGGTGGTCGGGGAAGTTACCTGCCTGCTGGGGCGCAACGGGGTGGGGAAAACCACGCTGCTGAGGTGCCTGATGGGGCTGATCCCGGTGAAAGCCGGGGAGGTGGTCTGGCAGGGAAAGACCATCACTCACAGTAAACCGCACCAGCGGGTGCAGTCCGGCGTGGCGTATGTTCCGCAGGGGCGGGAGATTTTTCCGCGTCTGACCGTAGAAGAAAACCTGCTGATGGGACTGTCGCGCTTCTCCGCGGGAAACGCAAGGAGCGTGCCGGAGGAGATTTGGCAGCTTTTCCCGGTGCTGAAGGAGATGAAACACCGTCGCGGAGGCGATCTTTCCGGTGGTCAGCAGCAGCAGCTGGCGATTGGTCGCGCGCTGGCGAGCCGTCCACGGTTACTGATCCTGGATGAACCCACGGAAGGTATACAGCCGTCGGTGATTAAAGAGATTGGGCAGGTGATCCGCAGCCTGGCGAACCGGGGGGATATGGCGATCCTGCTGGTGGAGCAGTTTTATGATTTTGCGGCGGAGCTGGCCGACAGCTATCTGGTGATGTCGCGCGGCAGCATCGTCCAGCAGGGGCGCGGCGAGAACATGGAGCAGGAGGGGGTTCGCGGACTGGTTGCGATCTGAAATGTTATACTATAACATCCTCATTCTTATAACACGGAATGAGGGTTTTGCTGTGGCTGCACAACTTGGAAAAATTGCGCTGACTCTGGGAACGCTGCTGGTAAGCGGCTCGCTTTTTGCCCATTCGCACGGTCATCAGATGACGGAGGCGGAACAGAAGGCGGCAAACGGCGTCTTTGAGGATAAAGACGTCAGGGACAGGACGCTGTCTGACTGGGACGGGACCTGGCAGTCTGTTTACCCGTTCCTGCTTGATGGTTCGCTGGATCCGGTTTTCGAAAAGAAAGCGCAGAAGGGGGAAAAATCCGCTGCCGAGGTGAAAGCCTACTACCGTAAGGGCTACGCGACGGACGTGGACGCCATCGGCATTGAAAACAACGTGATGGAATTCCACAGAGGCAAAACGGTGAGCAGCTGCCGCTACGACTACAGCGGCTATAAAATTCTGACCTATGCGTCGGGGAAAAAAGGCGTGCGCTACCTGTTTGAATGTAAGGATAAGGCAAGCCAGGCGCCTAAGTTTGTGCAGTTCAGCGATCATACCATCGGGCCGAAAGCCTCTTCACACTTCCATATCTTTATGGGCAACACCTCCCACGAGGCGCTGCTGAAAGAGATGGATAACTGGCCGACCTACTACCCGAACGAGATGTACAAAGAGCAGGTGGTGGAGGAGATGTTGCACCACTAGGCTGTTGGATTTGCCGGGTGGGGGCTTAGCCTTACCCGGCGTGGGATTAGGGTTTCGTAGGTCGGGTAAGCGCAGCGCCACCCGACACGCTATCTTCACTTTTCACGCGCATCCCGCGCAAAACCATCAGCCACGCCGCAATAATGGCGGCCATCATAATAATAAATAACGACCAGTGCGGCAGATGGGTCAGGATGAGCCCGGTGATCATCGGGTTCGCCGCTGCGCCCAGCCAGCCCAGCGCCTGGGCGGAGAAGTAGCTCGCCTTCATGCCCGGCGGGGCGATATTGTCGATCAGCATGTATTCACCCGGGGCATAAATAATTTCACCCAGGGTGAAAATCGCCGCCGCAATCCCCCAGTAAAGCAGGTTCTCGCCGGAAAGCATAAACCCGCCCAGCCCGAGGATGAAAAAGAGCGTTGCGGCTGTCATTAGCGGGCGGATGTTGCTGGCGGAGATCTTGCGGCCAAGCGCGTATTGCAGGGTGACCACCACCACCGCGTTGACGGGCAACACAACGGCCACCACCTTTTCTGCGAAATCGCTGTCCGCATACGCGGCGAGGACATACTGGGAAATGCAGCTGGCGAACGATCCGCCCACATAGGACGCCAGCAGGCCGGAGAGCGTGTACCAGAACAGCGCCCGGTCCTTCAGCAGCACCGAGGGCTGCCACGGCGCTTTTTCCTCCACACTGTCAGACGCTACGCTTTTCTGCACAAAGAAATGGATAAACCCGAGCGGCAGTGCGGCGCAGAAGGCCGCCAGCCAGAACGGCAGTTGCAGGCTGTACATCACCAGTAGAGTGCCAACCGGCGGCCCAATCGTCCAGCCGATGTTCAGGAAACTGTAGTTGAGTGAGAAAACGCGCGCCTTTTCGCTGGAGGTCAGCACGTCGGCAAACCACGCTTTCAGCACCGTTGAGAAGACGGAATAGGCGCAGTTAATCAGGGCAAAGAACAACACCACCAGCGTCACGTTATTCACCAGCGGAATGGCCACAAACCCGGCGATAAAGGCCACGATGGCGACCAGCATATAGCGTTTTTTGTCGAACTTGTCCGCCAGGATGCCAAACCCCAGGCTAAACACCACGCCAATGGTCAACGCCACGGTAAGGGCATAGCCAATATTCTCCACGCTCATATCGTACACGCGTGTGAGATATATGGTCATAAAGGGCAGCGTTGCCCCGCGGCCAATTGTTAATAACAATGACGATGCCAGTAGCGCTGCGGTTGAGCGCCTGATTGATGGTTTCATTTTCCTGCCCGACAAATGCTTATGCTTTTTTTGTTGTGTTATTACAGGATTATCATGGGATCGGCAGCTTGTATAGCACCCAATTTATCCGCAAGTGCTTCTCCTCAGTACCAGAATTAATGATCTTCTCGCGGGGGTATTTTTTCTGTTACCTTGAAGTGTTTACAAAAATTTAATAATTCAGGGGCGGAAAATGACGCGGAAAGACGGGCTGTTAGCGTTACTGGTTGTCGTGGTGTGGGGACTCAATTTTGTGGTCATCAAAATGGGGTTGCACAACATGCCTCCACTCATGCTGGCGGGTCTGCGCTTCCTGCTGGTGGCCTTCCCGGCGCTGCTTTTCGTTGCCCGCCCAAAGATTCCCCTGAAGCTTCTGCTGGGCTACGGCCTCACCATCAGCTTTGGTCAGTTTGCGTTTCTTTTTTGCGCTATCAAATTCGGTATGCCTGCGGGTCTGGCTTCGCTGGTGCTTCAGGTGCAGGCTTTCTTTACCATTATTCTCGGCGCGTTTGTCTTTGGCGAACGTTTGCAGGGCAAACAGCTTGCGGGCATTAGCCTTGCGGTCTTTGGCGTGCTGGTGCTGATAGAAGGCAGCCTCAACGGTCAGCATGTCGCGCTGCTGGGCTTTATGCTCACCCTGGCGGCGGGGCTGAGCTGGGCGTGCGGCAATATCTTTAACAAGCTGATAATGCAGCATGAGTCGCGTCCTGGGATCATGTCGCTGGTGGTCTGGAGCGCGTTGATCCCCATTGTGCCGTTTATGGTCGCGTCGTTTATTCTGGATGGACCGCAGGTGATGCTGAAAAGCCTGGTGAAGATCGACCTGACGACCATTTTGTCGCTGATCTACCTGGCATTAGTCGCCTCAATCATTGGCTACGGCATCTGGGGATCGCTGCTCGGACGCTATGAAACCTGGCGCGTGGCGCCGTTATCGCTGCTGGTACCGGTAGTCGGGCTTGCCAGCGCCGCACTGTTGCTGGATGAAACGCTCAGCGCGCTGCAACTGTGTGGCGCAGGGCTGATTATGGCCGGGCTGTATATCAACGTCTTTGGCTTGCGGGTGCGTCGGGCGACGCGGGTGCGGAGTTAAGGCAGAAAAAAGCCCCGCATTAGCGGGGCAAAAACGAATTACAGGTCGTGATTATAATACGGCACGCCTAATTCGTCGGATTTGTCGCTGCCAGCGCCCATGTGATTGAAGTCCCAGGGCGACTGGTTTTGCGTGGACGGCATAATCATGGTGTCACGATTATTTTGCTGCCCCGCACTGGGGGTTTGCTCCGCGAAGCTCTGGCCGGAAACCAGCACCAGCAAGGTGAGGGCGGCGGAGGCGATAAATTTCATGATTTCCTCGGTTACGTCTTAACAGGCGATGATTAACTGCAATGTTTTAGCGGATACAGATAACGGGATTCACCCGGCATACTGGTAATACGGTACTTATGAGGCGGCACGTCAAAGTAGTTCTTGAACGTACGCGTCAGGGTTTGTTGCGATTCAAATCCGTAGCGTTCCGCCAGATAGAGGATCGGCTCATTGCTTTCTTTCAGTTTTTGGGCAATCTCCGTCAGCTTACGGCTGCGAATATATTGTCCTAATGAATGGCCGGTCTCTTTTTTAAACATCCGTTGCAGGTGCCATTTTGAGTAACCTGAACGCTCAGACACTTTCTCAAGGGAAAGTGGAGATTCCAGGTTATCTTCGATCCAGTCCAAAATGCTATGAATGGTGATAGCGTCAGTATTGCGTCTGGACATCGTCATACCTCTTTTTCTGTTTACGGCAGGATTTTCTTGAGTAAAAGCTCAAGCGTTGCCACTTCATCTGCCGTTAAGTTTTTTGTCAGTTCCTGGTGCAGTGTTTGTCCTACTAATTGATGACATTGCTCACACATGGCCGCGCCATCGCTGGTCAGTTTCACCAGTACGCCACGTTTGTCATTCGGGTTAGGGCTTCGTTCTATCCATCCTTTGCAGACGAGACGATCCAGCATGCGGGTTAACGCACCCAGATCGACAGAGAGCACCTTTTTCAGCTCAACCGGCGTGATACACACTTCGCAGCGAATGGAACACAGCACTTTGAACTGTGTTGCGGTGATATCCAGCGGTGACAGGTAGTCATTGAGCAGGCGATCTTTTTTCTGGTTAACCATATGAATAAGACGACCCAGTGGGATTATGTCGTTAAAGAGATCACTGGTGCTTTTCACGATGGTTGCCCTGGCAAGTAGTTTAGTCACGGCAGATATTATTGCTCAGGCAAGTATAAGTCAACTGAATGGATCAGCCGATGCCACGAAATGCTAAAACGCTTCAGGAACTTTTTCTGTACGCTTTTAAATCATATAGATAATCTGGGGTTATTAGTTACGCGGGACAATTATGGTTACGTTGCGCGGATAGCTCAGGACGAGACTTTCCCCCTATAATTGCGGTATTGAATAAGGATAAGGACTGCGGTGCATTATGTTGGATTTGATTAAAGCAGTGGGGCTTGGGCTGGTGGTGTTGCTTCCGCTGGCGAACCCGTTAACGACCGTGGCGCTCTTTCTGGGGCTGGCGGGTAACATGAACAGCGCGGAGCGCAACCAGCAGTCGAGGATGGCCTCCGTCTACGTCTTCGCGATTATGATGGTGGCTTATTATGCCGGACAACTGGTGATGAATACTTTTGGTATTTCGATTCCCGGTCTGCGTATCGCCGGTGGGCTGATTGTGGCGTTTATTGGTTTCCGGATGCTGTTCCCGGCGCATAAAGCGCATGAATCTCCGGAAGCCAAAAGCAAATCGGAGGAGCTTGAAAGCGAACCGAGCGCCAATATCGCGTTTGTGCCGTTAGCCATGCCGAGCACGGCGGGGCCGGGAACGATTGCGATGATCATCAGTTCCGCCTCAACGGTGCGTGATGGTGTTACTTTTCCGCACTGGGTTATTACCGTTGCGCCGCCGATCATTTTTGCGCTTATCGCCATTATCGTCTGGGGGTCATTGCGCAGCTCCGGGGCGATTATGCGCTGGGTGGGCAAGGGGGGGATTGAAGCTATCTCCCGTCTGATGGGCTTCCTGCTGGTCTGTATGGGCGTGCAGTTTATTATTAACGGCGTGCTGGAGATCATTAAGACGTATCACTGAGGACATTGCCGGGTGGCGCTGCGCTTACCCGGCCTACAAGTCCGTAATAACCTGGGCCGGGTAGGCCGAAGCCGCCACCCGGCACAACTAACGTCAACCGTGGCTGGTCTGTTCTTCCATCGCGACCGGCCATTTACGGAAGATAAGCACCGACCAGATCAGCGCAATCAGCGCGGGAATCGCCCCGAGATAGCCAATGGCCGACATCGATACATGCAGGCTGATCTGATTTCCCACCAGCGCACCGGCCCCAATTCCCAGATTAAAAATTCCCGAGAACAGCGACATTGCCACGTCCGTGGCGTCCGGGGCCAGGGCCAGCACTTTGACCTGCATTCCCAGACCAATAATCATGATCGCCACGCCCCAGAACAGACTGAGGATCGCCAGATGACTCTCGCTGCCTGCCGCAGGCACCAGTAACAGCAGGCACGCCAGCAGCAGGCCAATCGCACTGCTTACAAGCGCAGACGCGTGCTTATTGCCCAGCTTCCCGAACAGGATACTGCCGATAATCCCCGCGCCGCCCAGGATCAGCAGCAGAACGGTGGCGAAGTTAGCGCTAAAGCCCGCCACAACCTGAACAAACGGCTCAATATAGCTGTAGGCCGTGTAATGGGCGGTCACCACAATCACGGTCAGCAGATAGATGCTCATCAGCGCCGGTCGACGCATCAGCAGCGGCAGACTTTTCAGCGAGCCGGAGTGTTCGCTGGGCAGTTTTGGCAGCAGTTTGATCAGACACACCAGGGTGATCAGCGCCCCCATGCCGATGGCAAAGAAGGTGGTGCGCCAGCCGAAGTATTGACCCACAATGCGCCCGATCGGCAGGCCTAACACCATCGCCAGCGCCGTTCCGGTGGCAATCAGGCTCAACGCCTGGGCGCGTTTCCCCGCCGGGGCGAGACGAATGGCGAGCGATGCGGTGATCGACCAGAAAACGGCATGGGCAAACGCGATGCCGACGCGGCTGATCACCAGCACCGTAAAGTTCCATGCCATAAATGACAGCACATGGCTGGCTATGAACACCACAAACAGCCCAATCAGCAGCTTACGACGTTCCATCTGGCTGGTCAGCAGCATAAACGGCAGCGACATCAGCGCTACCACCCATGCATAGATGGTCAGCATAATGCCAACCTGTGCCGTTTCCATATGGAAGCTGGCTGCAATGTCGGACAGCAGCCCAACCGGAACAAATTCCGTGGTGTTGAAAATAAACGCTGCGATGGCGAGCGTGACCACGCGTAGCCACGCGACCCTGCGGGAAACCGTGTGTGTTGTCATAGGGATATCTGGGATTCGTTGCCTGAAAGATGAGGAGACGATCTTAAAGCCTTAAACGGCGAAAACTCAACCGTTATGTGATGTGAATCACAAAATTTACCTTCATGCAGCGGTAGCGAACGCGGTTGTTTTCATTGAAGATAAAGAACAACACAACAAAAACAGGCGGTAACACAATGCAGGAGATTGATTTTTATCTGGTAGATGCGTTCAGCGAGTCCTCCTTTGGCGGCAACCCGGCGGCGGTGTGCCCGCTCGACGCGTGGCTGCCCGATGAGACGTTACTGCGGATGGCACAACAGCATAACCAGTCGGAAACCGCGTTTTTTGTGTGCACCAAAGGGGGGATTGAGCTGCGCTGGTTCACCACGCTCACCGAGGTTAATCTGTGTGGTCACGCGACGCTTGCCGCGGCGTATGTTCTGTTTAACGAACTGGATTATCCGGACTCACGCCTTCATTTTGACACCGCCTCTGGTCGCCTGACCGTCAGCCGTGAAGGTGACTGGATGACGCTGGACTTCCCGGCCTGCCCGACGCAGGCACAGACGCCGCCACCGGAGATGCTCACCGCACTCGGTATCAGCCACTACGTCGAGGCGCGAAAAGGCCGCGCCTGGGTGCTGGTACTTGAGAGCCGCGAGCAGGTGGAAGCCATTAATCCGGATTTCTCCGCCATGACGCCGGGGGAGCATAAAGTGGCCGTCACCGCCCGGGACGAAGGGGAATACGACTTTGTCAGTCGTTTCTTCTCGCCGGGCGTGGCCGTGCCGGAAGATCCTGTCACCGGCTCCGCGCACACCATGCTGATCCCTTACTGGAGTGAACAGCTTGGCAAAACACAGATGTTTGCCCGTCAGGTTTCTGCCCGTGGTGGCGACGTACGCTGCGAACTGAAAGGCGACCGCGTGCGGATGGGCGGGCAGGCGGCGCTGTATCTGAAGGGCACAGTATTTCTGCGCTGAATAAATCTAAGAGGAACCAACGATGCAGGAAATTGATTTTTATCTGGTGGATGCCTTCAGCGACAGGGTGTTCGGCGGCAATGCGGCGGCGGTGTGTCCGCTGGAAGCGTGGCTGCCGGATGAGACGCTGCTGAAGATGGCGAAGCAGCATAATCAGTCAGAGACGGCGTTCTTTGTCCGAACGGATAACGGGTTTGAACTGCGCTGGTTTACCACGCAGGATGAAATTAACCTCTGCGGCCACGCAACCCTCGCGGCTTCTCACGTTATTTTCGAATACCTGGATTATCCGCATACGGAAATCACCTTCACCACGCGCTTTGTCGGCGAACTGACGGTACAACGCAGCGGCGACTGGCTGACGCTGAATTTCCCGGCGTGGTCAACCGAGGTTGTCGATACTCCACCCGCAGTGCTGTTCAGCGCGCTGGGCATTAACGCGGCAAAAGAGGTGCGTGCAGGGCGCGATTACATGGTGGTGCTCGACAGCCAGCGGCAGGTGGAGGCGCTGACGCCGGATATCACAGCCATGCTCCCGCTGGGGAAAATGGTCTGCGTTACGGCGCCGGGGGATGAGTATGATTTCGTCAGCCGCTTCTTCTGCCCGGGGGAAGGGGTACCGGAGGATCCGGTGACGGGATCAGCGCACAGCATGCTGATCCCGTACTGGAGCGAAAAGCTTGGAAAAACGCAGATGTCGGCCCGCCAGGTCTCCTCCCGTGGCGGGGATCTGCGCTGCGAGCTGAAAGGCGACCGCGTGCTGATTGGCGGGCAGGCCACGCTGTATATGAAGGGGAAAATTTTCCTTCGTCTCCAGGATTACGGTCATCATTAAAAACTATGACGCCGGTATACAGGGCGGGCGGTATGTTGAACGAAAACGACAAGGAGCCTGCCATGTATTCTATTACCGCTGAATCCGCCCATCATCCAGATATTCTCGCCCTGATTACGGCGCTGGACCGTTATCAAAGCGTTCTCTATCCCGCGGAAAGTAATCATCTGCTGGATTTAACCGAACTGCCGGACGACTCGCTGATCCTGATGATTATTCGTGACACTCAGCTTAACGCCGTCGGGTGTGGCGCTGTTGTTTTGAACGGGGACGGGACCGGGGAAATGAAACGGGTCTATATTGATCCAACCCATCGCGGGCAACGGCTGGGTGATAAATTACTGGCGGCGCTGGAAGATGAAGCCCTCAGCCGCTGCTGCCACACCGTCCGGCTGGAGACGGGGATCAAACAACACGCCGCTATTCGTCTGTATCAACAGTGTGGATACGAACGGCGCCCCGCGTTTGCCCCCTACAACGAGGATCCGCTGAGCCTGTTTATGGAGAAGACACTGGTGGCTGACGTTCGTTTAGCAGCCCTATAAACGCCTCAAGCTGGCGGGTCATCGCCCCGCGTCGCCACACCAGCCAGGTGGTGAGCCAGCGCCAGTTTTCCGCCAGCGGCCACGCCGCCACCTGATGATGCCCCGGCATACTCTCCAGCATGGAGCGGGGCATCAGCGCAATGCCTGCCCCGGCAATCACGCAGGCGAGCATCCCGTGGTAGGACTCCATCTCGTGGATCCTTCCCGGCGTTACGCGGTCAGCATGAAACCAGCTCTCCAGATGACGCCGGTAGGAACAGTTGGCGCGAAAGGCATACACGTCGCTACCGCTCACCTGCGTGGCTTTTGACACTTCCGCATGGCCCGCAGGGGTGACCAGCATCATCTCTTCCCGGTAAACCGGCATTCCTTCCAGTTCGGGGTGTGAGAGCGGCCCGTCGACAAAGGCGGCGCTGAGCGTCCCCTCAAGCACACCGTCAATCATCGTACCGGAAGGCCCGGTGGACAACGCAAACTGAATGCGCGGATAGCGCTGATTAAACCGCGCCAGACTTTCCGGAATGCGTACGGCGGCGGTACTTTCCAGCGCGCCGAGCGAGAATAATCCCTGCGGTTCATCCCCGGCGACGACCATTCGCGCTTCGTCGACCAGCGCCAGGATCTGTTTGCTGTAGCGCAAAAAATTGTGCCCGGCGGGGGAAAGCCGCAGGCGCTGATTCTCGCGAATAAACAGCTCCACGCCGAGATCCGCTTCAAGCTGTCGGATGCGGGTGGTGAGGTTTGACGGCACCCGGTGTACCTTCTGCGCCGCCTGGGTAATGCTGCCGGTCAGTGCGACGGCGTTAAACATCTCAAGCTGTGTTAAGTCCATACCATTCTCGATTCGTGAACAAGGTGGTGAGTATTATTCATTTTTAAGAAATAGCAGAGTGGGCCACAATCAATCAACTGTTATTACATGGAGAACTTCATGACGTATTCATCTGCTACCCATGCCTACTCTGTCAACCCGGCTACCGGCGAAACGCTGGCTGCTTACCCGTGGGCAACGTCCGGTGACGTTGAGCGTGCCATTGCGCAGGCGGATACCGGTTTTCGTCAGTGGCGACGCGAAAGCGTGGCGCACCGGGCGCAAAAACTTCGCGATCTGGGTGCGGCGCTGCGTAGCCGTGCGGAAGAGATGGCGCAGACTATCTCCCGGGAGATGGGCAAGCCCATTGTGCAGGCGCGTGCGGAGGTGGCTAAGTCCGCCAGCCTTTGCGACTGGTACGCTGAATACGGCCCGGCAATGCTGCGCCCGGAATCTACCCAGGTCGACAATGCGGTGATTGAGTACCGTCCGCTGGGGCCTATTCTGGCGGTGATGCCGTGGAACTTCCCGCTCTGGCAGGTGCTGCGCGGTGCGGTGCCGATCCTGCTGGCAGGGAACAGCTATCTGCTTAAACATGCGCCAAATGTGCTCGGCTCGGCGGAGCTGATCGGGAAGGTGTTCGCGGATGCCGGTTTCCCGGAGGGGATCTTTGGCTGGGTGAACGCGACAAATGACGGCGTCAGCCAGGCGATTAACGATCGGCGTATCGCGGCGGTGACCGTAACCGGCAGCGTTCGGGCTGGTGCGGCAATTGGCGCGCAGGCGGGCGCGGCGCTGAAGAAATGCGTGCTGGAGCTGGGCGGCTCCGATCCGTTTATCGTTCTGAATGATGCCGATCTGGATCTGGCTGTCAACGCGGCCGTGGCCGGACGTTATCAGAATACCGGACAAGTTTGCGCGGCGGCGAAACGCTTTATTGTGGAAGCGGGCGTGGCGGACACCTTTACCCAACGCTTTGTTGACGCGGTCAAGGCGCTGAAAATGGGCGCACCGGATGAGGAAGATAACTATATTGGCCCGATGGCGCGATTTGATCTTCGCGATGAACTGCATCAGCAGGTACAGGCTACGCTGGCGGAAGGGGCGACCCTGCTGCTCGGCGGCGAGAAGCTTGCCGGGACCGGTAACTTTTATGCGCCAACCGTACTCGGCGACGTCACCCCACAGATGACGGCCTTCCGTCAGGAGCTGTTTGGCCCGGTGGCCGCGATTACCGTCGCCAATGATGCGTCGCACGCGTTGCAGCTGGCTAACGACAGCGACTTTGGCTTATCAGCGACGGTCTTTACCGCGAACGATGCGCTGGCTGAAACCTTCTCTCGCGAGCTGGAGTGTGGCGGAGTCTTTATCAATGGCTACAGCGCAAGCGATGCGCGCGTTGCGTTTGGCGGAGTGAAGAAGAGCGGCTTCGGGCGAGAGCTTTCACATTTCGGTCTGCATGAGTTCTGTAACGTTCAGACGGTCTGGAAGGATCGCGTGTAATGTTGATGCCGGGTAGGGCAAGGCCGCTACCCGGCAATTCACGTTTCCTGTCATTATTTTGCAATGGTTCTGTCATTTTCGTTTCGTAGACTCGCTCGCGTCTAACGTATTGTTACAGAAGAAAATTATGAACCTAACGCAAATTTTTCGTCGTCTTGCGCAGCGCTTTTTTCCTCGTCAGTTTGGCCTGCTGACCGGCATCTTTTGTATTATCGGCCTTTTCTCCGCCCTGCAACTTTCATCCTCCTTCCTGCTTACTGCCTCCCTGAATCAAGCCCAGCGTAACGAACAGCGCAATCAGCTGGTCTGGCAGCAACAGAGCAGGCTGGATCAGGCACGTATTTCGCTGCTTGCGGCGAGCGATCTGCTCAACCGCTCCGGGGTGTACTTTATGCAGGATAAAGAGACCGGTTCGGAAGGGAGCTGGCATAGCCTGATGGACGAGGCGCAAAAATCCCTGGCGGCGTCTCAGCAGGCATGGCAAGCCTGGCTCGCGCTTAATCCTACGCAGGACGAGGGGCTTGTTAATAGCTATCAGCTGTTCTTCGGTGCCATTAGCGAGCAGGCGGAAGGGCTGGTGAAAACCAACAGCATCGACCTCTTTTTCGCCGTACCCGCCCAGGCGTTTCAGACCGATTTTAATGACAACTTTGCACGTTATCAGCAACGGAGTGAGAAGCAGGCGATACAGGGGCGTCAGTCGCTCATGGAACAACTCTCAGGCCTGCAACGGCTGTTCCTGTTTGCGCCGCTGGTGCTGCTGGCTATTGCCATTGCCGTCTGGTTTGCAATGGCGAAATGGGTGATATCCCCGCTACGCCGTCTGATTGTCCATATTAACCAGCTTGCGGCAGGGGATTTGTCGGGAATACCCCCTGACGTTGTGCGTTTTAACCGTGAAATCAGCCAGCTCAGCGGCAGTATTACCGCCATGCAGCGCGGGCTCCAGCAACTGGTGACTCAGGTCAGCGAGGCCACTACCTCTATGGTCGAAAATATCGGGTCACTTGCGCAGGGGAACCAGAAGCTTTATCAGCAGTCCACGCGACAGGCCAAAGAGCTGGAGGAGGTGACCGCGCATATCGCCGATCTCGAAACCCACGTTGAGGGGAACACGGGTTATGCAAAACTCGCCCGCTCGCGCGCGGATGAAGCCCGACAGGCTGCCGTCGGCGGGGAGCAAATGATGACAGCGGTGAATGGCTCGATGCAGACGATCGTCGACCGATCCTCAGAGATGCGTGGGATCGTCGCCATGATCGACAGCGTGGCGTTTCAGACCAATATTCTGGCCCTCAACGCTGCCATTGAAGCCGCCCATGCGGGAGAACAGGGGCGCGGGTTCGCGGTGGTCGCCCGTGAAGTGGGGCTGCTGGCCAGAAAAAGCAGTCACTCTACGCAAACCATCCAGTCGCTAATTAACCACTCGCTACAGGGCATTGAAGAAGGTTCTCAGGTGGTAAACCGTCTGGAAGAAAATCTCCAGCAGGTCACCGGGCTGGTGGCCAATCTGAGTAGCCTGCTGAATGATATTTCGCTGGCCACTCTAAATCAGGGGGAAAGCATTCATCAGATGACGCGCCAACTTCAGGCGCTGAATCAGGTATCGCGTCAGACAGATGTGCTGGTTAGCGAAGCGTCGAATGCCTCTGAGCGCCTGCATCGGGAGTCAGATCTTTTGTTGCAGGCCGTCTCGCGTTTTCGTCTCCCTGCCTGACGTGACGTATAAGCCTCTGTTATACTCGCAGCCCGTTTTAGCCTGAGGGCAAGGAGCAAAGTGTGGCTGCGGTCATCCATAATGAGATGCTGGACGAGATTCTGGCGCAGGTTCGTCCGTTACTGGGGCAGGGTAAGGTTGCCGATTACATTCCCGCGCTGGCCTCGATCAGCGGTAATAAGCTCGGCATCGCCATTTGTACTGTCGACGGGCAGCGTTTTCAGGCGGGAGATGCACTGGAGCGCTTTTCAATTCAGTCGATCTCAAAAGTGCTTAGCCTCGTTGCCGCCATGCGCCAGTATGACGAGCAGGAGATCTGGCAGCGGGTGGGCAAAGATCCCTCCGGTCAGCCCTTCAACTCCCTTCTCCAGCTTGAAATCGAACAGGGTAAGCCGCGCAACCCGTTTATCAACGCCGGGGCGCTGGTGGTGTGCGATATGCTGCAAAGCCGTCTGAGCGCGCCGCGCCAGCGTATGCTCCAGATTGTGCGGCAGCTTTCCGGCGTGCAGGACATCGCCTACGATCCGGTGGTAGCGCGCTCTGAGTTTGAACACTCTGCACGTAACGCCGCCATCGCCTGGCTGATGAAGTCCTTCGGCAACTTTCATAATGATGTCGCCACGGTTCTGCAAAACTATTTTCATTACTGCGCCCTGAAGATGAACTGCGTTGAACTGGCGCAGACTTTTCTGTTTCTGGCGCATCAGGGCCATGCCCCGCATCTGGGCGAGGACGTTGTCTCCCCGATGCAGGCCCGGCAGATCAACGCCTTAATGGCAACCAGCGGAATGTATCAGAACGCCGGGGAGTTTGCCTGGCGCGTGGGGCTGCCGGCTAAATCCGGCGTTGGCGGCGGCGTTGTGGCCATTGTTCCGCACGAGATGGCGATTGCCGTCTGGAGCCCGGAACTGGACGAGACCGGCAACTCACTGGCGGGCGTCGCGGCGCTGGAACAGCTGACCAAACGCCTTGGACGGTCCGTATACTGATGTCCACGTTAGATCCTCTGTTCACGCGCCTGGCTCGCTCCACGTTTCGTTCACGATTTCATTTAGGGATGAAAGAGCGGCAATACTGCTGGGATAAGGGCGCGGACACTATCGATAAGCATGCCGCTGATTTTATCGCCGCGCGGCTGGCGCCTGCACACCCGGTGAATGACGGTAAGCAGACGCCGATGCGCGGCCATCCGGTTTTTATCGCCCAGCATGCCACGGCAACCTGCTGTCGGGGCTGTCTGGCTAAGTGGCATGCTATCCCGCAGGGCGTGCCGCTGAGTGCGCAGCAGCAACAGTATATCGTCAACGTGATCCATCATTGGCTGGTCATTGAGGTAAATCGTGCCTCCTGAACTGACAATGTCTCTGTTTAAGCTACGCTTTTACTAATGCTCAGCGTCAGGAGACGTCATGAAAGCACCTCTAATTCCCGTGAATGAAACGGAGCGCATGAATGCGCTGCGCGAGTCCGGTCTGCTTGAGATCGACAATTATCCCGCGTTTGATCGTCTCACGCGGCTGGCAACACGCTTTTTCAGGGTGCCGCTGGCGATGATTACGCTGGTGGATGACCACGCTGCGATCGTGAAATCTGCCGACGGGCGGGCACTCGCCAGCCAGCCTCGCGATCTCTCGTTTTGTGGTCATACGATCCTGGGTGACGCGCCGCTGGTGGTGGCTGACACGCTGCTGGACGAACGCTTTGCGGATAATCCGCAGGTGGCGGGAGATCCGGGCGTGCGCTTTTATGCCGGTTTCCCGCTGCGTTTACGTGACGGGGCGTGCGTAGGATCGTTGTGTCTCATTGATTACGCACCGCGTGAGTTTACCGCGGCGGATTCCGCCGTACTGGCCGATCTCAGCGCGCTGGCAGAAGATGAATTTGCAGCCGTTAGCGCCGCCACGACCGATGAACTCACGGGCCTGTTTAACCGACGCGGGTTTAACCAGTTTGCGCAGTTTGCACTGTCGGTTTCGCAGCGTAGGGCAGAACCGTTAACGCTTGGCTGGCTGGATCTGGACCATTTCAAAACCATTAACGATCGCTTCGGGCATCAGGAGGGCGACAAGGCCCTGAAAGCGATGGCCGCCCTGATGCGCTCCTCATTCCGCGAGGCCGATATGCTGGTGCGTTTCGGGGGAGATGAGTTCGCGGTGCTGTTTGCGGATACCGATGAACCTGGCGCCTGGATCGCCATGCAGTATCTCGTCGAACAAACGGAGAAGTATAACGCGCGTCAGCTGCATTCCTGGTCGTTACAGTTCTCCTGGGGGCTGAGCGAGTTCGATCATCACCGCAACGATATGCAGGCATGGTTAAAACACGCGGATGCGCAAATGTACGCCATGAAGCGGCAACATCACGGCGAAAAATGACATAACGAAATCCTATGTCATCGCTTATTGCGTAACAAAAATGTTAATAGCAAAGTGGAGAGATTCAACCTAAGGACGCGCAATGAACTCTCCCATGCTGATTAAACCTCTCTCCCGACAGGACATCCTCACCCACATTGATGCCCTGAGCGATATCCTCGTCAACTGTGTAAACGGCGGCGCCTCCGTCAGCTTTATGCTGCCTTTTTCTCCCGAGAAAGCCCAAACCTTCTGGCTCGGCGTCGCAGACAGCGTCGGGCGCGACGAGCGTACCGTCCTGGGCTGTTTTGACGCGGAGCAGGGGCTGGTTGGCACGGTCCAGCTGATCACCGACCAGCCGGAAAACCAGCCGCACCGCGCAGATGTCGCGAAACTTCTGGTACATGAGAAGGCGCGCCGTAAAGGTGCGGCAATGGCGCTGATGGAAGCCCTGGAGGCGGTTGCGCGTGAAAAAGCGCTTACGGTGCTGGTGCTTGATACCTCGACCGGCAGCGGCGCGGAGACGTTTTATCAGAGAGCGGGCTGGCAAAAGGCGGGGGAGATCCCACGCTACGCCCTGATGCCGAACGGGGACATGACGGCGACCTCGGTGTTCTATAAATTTCTTTGATATTTTTCACCATCGCGTCCTGAGTTGATCCAGACAGGGGTTCTGGTCCTGAAGTTTTGATAAGTTATCACACCAATCTTATCAGGCTGTATGACTAATTATAAAGGACCTCCATTGTGAACACACTCAACCGTCGTGATTTCCCCGGTGCGCGCTACCCTGAACGTATCATCCAGTTTGGCGAAGGTAACTTCCTCCGCGCGTTCGTTGACTGGCAAATCGACCTCTTAAACGAGCATACCGATCTCAATGCAGGTGTGGTGATTGTACGGCCGATCCAGAGTGATTTTCCGCCGTCGCTGAGCACCCAGGATGGTCTGTATACCACGATTATTCGTGGTCTGAATGAGGAGGGGGATGCGGTAAGCGATGCGCGTCTTATTCGTTCCGTGAATCGTGAAATCAGCGTCTACAGCCAGTACGATGAATTCCTGAAACTCGCCCATAATCCGGAGATGCGGTTTGTCTTCTCCAATACCACGGAGGCGGGGATCGGCTATCACGCGGGCGATAAGTTTGACGATGCGCCAGCTGTCAGCTATCCGGCCAAACTGACGCGTCTGCTGTTCGAACGCTTTACCCACTTTAACGGGGCTGCGGATAAAGGCTGGATCATCATTCCTTGTGAGCTTATCGACTATAACGGCGATGCCCTGCGTGAACTGGTGCTGCGCTATGCACAGGAGTGGGCGCTGCCAGCGGCATTCATTGCGTGGCTGAATAACGCTAACACCTTCTGCTCGACGCTGGTTGACCGCATTGTTACCGGCTATCCGCGTGATGAGGTGGCAGAGCTGGAAGCCGGGCTGGGCTATCACGACAGCTTCCTCGACACGGCAGAACATTTCTACCTGTTTGTTATTCAGGGGCCAAAATCACTTTCAGCTGAATTGCGCCTGGATAAATACCCGCTCAACGTCCTGATTGTTGACGATATCAAGCCTTATAAAGAGCGTAAGGTGGCGATCCTCAACGGCGCACACACGGCGCTGGTTCCGGTCGCTTTTCAGGCCGGGCTGGATACGGTAGGGGAAGCCATGAACGACGGGGAGATTTGCGCGTTCGTAGAGAAGGCTATTTATGAAGAGATTATTCCGGTCCTGGATCTGCCGCGCGATGAGCTGCACTCCTTCGCCAGTGCCGTAACGGGGCGTTTCCGTAATCCGTATATTAAGCATCAGCTGCTGTCGATTGCACTGAACGGGATGACCAAGTACCGCACCCGCATTCTGCCGCAACTGCTGGCAGGGCAGAAGGCGACCGGTGAACTGCCAGCACGTCTGACCTTTGCCCTGGCGGCGCTGATTGCATTTTACCGTGCCGAGCGCAACGGTGAGCGCTATCCGGTGCAGGACGATGCGCACTGGCTTGAACGTTACCAGCAGCTGTGGACGCAACATCACGACAAACAAGTCACTACCCGTGAACTGGTATCGTCGGTGTTAAGCGTGAGCGAGCACTGGGAACAGGATCTCGCTCTGGTGAACGGACTGGTAGACCAGGTTGCGCAGGATCTGGAAGCAATTTTAAGCAAAGGCATGCGCGAGGCGGTGAAACCGCTCTGCTAATCATAATGCCCGGCGTTTGCCGGGTTTTTTACAGATCACTATTAGTTACAACATACTATACGTCCTTTTTTTAAAAAGCACAGGCAGCACCGTGCGGTCAGGGCTTAACAGGTCAGAAAATGCAATGAACTATTAACATGCTTGCAACCGTGATGAGGATCACGTTTAATAGCCGCGCTCTTTACTTTTCTGAAGCTGATTATGATTGTTCGTCCTCAACAGCACTGGCTGCAACTGATTTTTGTCTGGCATGGTTCGGTACTTCCCAAAATTTATACCCGACTGCTGCTTAACTTCCTGCTTTCCATCGCCGTGATTGTCATGCTGCCGTGGTACACCTCGCTGGGTATCCGCTTTACCGTCGCGCCGTTCAGCATTCTGGGCGTGGCTATCGCCATCTTCCTGGGATTTCGCAATAACGCCTGTTATTCGCGCTACGTTGAGGCGCGTCTGCTTTGGGGGCAGTTGATGATAGCGGCGCGCTCGCTGTTTCGCGAGGTAAAAAACACCTTGCCGGATGATAAACATCTTGGAGAGTTTGTCCGCCTGCAAATCGCGTTTGCTAACTGTCTGCGTATGACACTGCGCAGAGAAACCAATGCCGATCAGCTGTCCCGCTATCTGGCTCCAGACGATTTACGCAAAGTGATGGATGCCAACTCGCCGGCGAACCGTATCCTGCTGATCATGGGGGAGTGGCTGGCCGTGCGGCGGCGCAGCGGGCACCTTTCAGACATCCTGTTTCACAGCCTCAACAACCGCCTGAACGATATGTCCATCGTGCTGGCAGGCTGTGAGCGTATCGCCAATACGCCAGTCCCGTTTGCCTATACGCTGATCCTGCACCGAACGGTGTATTTGTTCTGCATCATGCTGCCGTTTGCGCTGGTTGTTGATCTGCATTACATGACGCCCTTTGTCTCTGCGCTGATTTCCTACACTTTTATCTCGCTTGATACGCTGGCGGAAGAGCTGGAAGATCCGTTTGGGACGGAAGATAACGATCTGCCGCTGGACGCCATCTGCAACATGATGGAGCGCGATCTGTTGCAGATGAACGATGAAGAGAACATCCCTGAAAGGCTAATGCCGGATAAGCATTATCAGCTGACCTGACGGGCATTCCACTCGTCGCGGGTGATTTCCCACAGCTCCGAATCCAGCAGGCCGCTGACATAGGCTTTCTTCTCTGTCCTGATGAGTCGCATGCCGCTGCTGTCTGAAATACGTCGGGAGCGGCTGTTGGCCGCCGCTTTCGGCGCGCGTAACACCGCTTTGTTAAGCGTATTGAACCAGTAATCCGTTGCCGCAATACTCGCCTCGCGCATATATCCCTGGCCCTGAAATTCCGGTGCGAGCCAGAAGCCCCGGTTGTTGTCTTCGACGTCGTACAGGCAAATTAACCCCATCAGTTCATCAGGCGCTTCACGGCTGCGAATCGTCCAGAACCACGCAATCCCTTTGGCCATATCGGGTAGTGCAACGTTATTAACATAATTTTCTGCACCGTTTTCCGGGTAGGGCCAGGGGACTGAAGCCACCATATAGCGGACAATTTCCCAGCGCGGATAGCGTTGCTGGATCTGGACGGCATCGGCGGCAACAAGGGGTTTAAGTAATAAGCGTTCTGTCGTAAGCGTGGGTATCGTCATCCGGTGATCTCCATATTTGAGCGTTATCATTTGTTTGGGTTCTGATATTTCATCAATATCACATTCCAGTTGGTCGTGCTTTTGTTATTCAGATTTATCCATAAAGGAGTATGTAATGCCAAGAAAAGCCAGGCCCGAAGAAGCCGAAACACTCTGGCACGTCCGTAACGAAGCGATGCGCCATGGCTGTAAAATCTGTTACGACGCAGAAGTGATTGCGCGCTGGACGTCAGAAAAGATGCCTGAACATTACCGTACCTCCAGGTCGATTTCGTGTTATAGGCCTGCCCATGCAGGAGCTGAACTGCTCCCAAATGGAGCTACGGTTTACGAAGTTCAATAGATTATTTACATATGCTTACATAAATACACTTTCTTTACATTAAGTAATGTAAGATATTTTTTTAGCACAAAATGCAAAACTAAATTAAATGGAGATGATTTATGTCGAATATAAGAGCATTAAGCCTTAATGAGATAGCATTAGTAAGTGGCGGCAATGGAAGCGGTAATTATGAAGGTGCCGGTAGTCGTAACACCAGCTCTAAATCTGGTAATTCAAAAGGAAACAATGGCTCTATTTACAAGGGCGTTGACTCATGCGGCGCAGGAATCATCGGTGGTCTAATCGCCGGCTCTCCTGGGGGGCCAGTGGGTATGACCGCTGGGGTAATTGGTGGAGCTATAGCTGGCCAGTGCACAAAAGATAGTTTTTCAGATCGTGGTAGTAAAGATAAAAGTAATAATTACAACGGCCCCGGACAATGCCGTTGGTAAGTAATTTGAGTTGTGTGTGATAATAATTTAAAAGCTCATTATAACTGAATGTTATTCTAGGTGTTTCGATATTTAATGATTATTCGAAGTAGTCATGATGAGCTATTATTTTTGATAAAGTTAATGTAATCACAAGTATCGGGTTAAGCATGAAACAATTTTTAAATTTCCTAATTTACTTATTTTTTTTCATTATCGCATTTACCCTTTTGAAATACGCTGAAGTTCTTGAGTTTGACGAAGTATCACGGCCAGGGATTATATCAAGGTTTCTTATTGCGTTGATTGTATTAATAGCAGTAACTCGATGGGGCGTTAACTTGATGAATAGGTTTAAAAGTAAATAAAGTACACTCCGATAAAAATTGTTGTGTTGCAGAATGGAATCATTACAAATGTTCACTGAAGTTAAAGTGCATGATATCAAAAAATGGTTACGATATCATAGCCATATTTGTTGATTCTTATATAAAATATGAATTAATAATAGGTTGAACATGATAATCTTTAGGCATGTCTATCCATTCATTTATAGTAAGAAAAACGTAATTGTTCTTTTTATTGCGTCTGTTATCTCAATAATAATTACGTTATCGCCATCCATAACCCTCCGCTATCTTACTCTCGATGTGTCATTTTTCTTATTGTTTATTGCGGAATTTTCAATTGCAATTTTCTTGTATATTTTTTACTTAAGGAAGTTGGATGGTTTTAAATTACGCCCAAGTAGAGATTTAACTTCAATAAAATTTTCTATTGTTGTGTTGTTTGTCATTTTGCTGGTTCAGTATAATGTTTATCTTTACAGGGATAATTTATATCATTATGGACCTTCCCATATTAGTTTTATAGCATTTATAATAGCCACATTCGTAGTCCCATATTATGAGGAGATTATATACAGGGGCTGTATCTTCGGTGTTTTCCACTCAATTTTTAATAAAAAGTATATTATCCCATGTATATTGACTTCATTGTCTTTTTGTCTAATGCATGGACAGTATTATAACATTTTAGATCAATCCATTCTTTTTTTGGTGTCAATATTGCTATTAATAGTTAGAATAAGAAGCAGAGGGCTTTTTTATCCTATTATAATTCATTCGTGCATGAATGCTTTTGTTTTGTCGTTAAATTTTTGAAGGGTATTTGGGATATGAATATCTTCAGGGAAGAGGCTTTAAATCATCAAACAGATTCTGATTATGGTGAGATTGTCTTACCTGCGTCATTCGGTTTATCAGTAAGCGCACTCACAACGTTATTCATATTTCTGTGCCTGATACTCTTTATTCTTTATGGTAGCTATACACGTAAGGCTCACCTTTCCGGAATCGTTATGGCCTCATCCGGGCTGGTAAAAATCACTCCTCAATATGCTGGCTACGTAACCAAATTGACCGCCTCAGAAGGTCAACACATTATTGCCGGTGAGACTCTTTATCATATCAGCGGTGAACATTTCAACGAACAGGGGGCAGGTACACTCGCTGCTATAAGACTTTCCCTACAAACTCAGTTTACAATGCTGACTTCTCAACAGACCCTGGAATTGCGTGACAACAGTCAGCAGCAGCATGCCATACAACAGCGAATAGTTTCCCTGAAACCTCAGGTTAAAAGTGCAGAAAAGCGTCTGTCACTTGCCGTGCATCAGGCTGCGCTGGCCGTGTCTGTTATGGAGCGCTATAAGAAACTTGCTGATACGCATTACGTATCAGATATCGAATACCAGCAGAAGCAGATTGACGTTTCAACGTCACAGCAAAACGTTGAGGATCAGCGTCAGGGGCTTCTGCAACTGCACACCGCGATGGAGGCTGCTAAAGACGACCTTGACCATCTCATCGTTCAGGGTGAAAGCCGGAAGGCTGAAATGGACAGGCAGTTGCAGGTTATCAGGCAACAGCAGGACGAACTGGCAGGTAAGGAAAATTTCACGCTGACTTCACCGGTATCCGGAACCGTTGCTGCCGTGCTGGTCAGACAGGGACAGTCTGTCAGGGCATCTGAACCTGTCATGACCCTCATTCCCGACAATGCCCGTTTGCAGATAGAACTCTATGCTACCAGTCAGAATGCTGGCTTTATTCAGGCGGGGCAGCGTGTTGCCCTGCGGTTCTCTGCCTTCCCCTATCAGAAGTTTGGTGTGCAGTACGGGACTATCCGTGAAATAAGCCATACAACGCTGACATCTTCTGATTTACTCTCCGTATCTCCTGTGACCTGGAAGGAGAATGAAGGTCATTACCGCGTCATCGTTGAACCTGAAAATACTTTTATTCTGGCTTATGGGAAACAGGAAGCCCTGCGCCCCGGCATGGTTCTTGAGGGGGATGTCAGCCTGGATACCCGCAATTTGTGGGAGTGGCTGACTGAGCCGCTCTGGAGCCTGAAAGGAAAGCTGTGATGGATACACTCAAATGGACCGGGAGAAAACAGCTTCCTCTCACCCGACAGACAGAGTCAGCGGAATGTGGTCTGGCATGCCTGGTCATGATGGCCTGCTGGCATGGTCTGCAAACAGACTTACCCACACTGCGCGAACGTTTCAGTATCAGCTCACAAGGGATGACCCTGCAGAGACTGACTGAATGTGCGGCCGGTATCGGATTATCCAGCCGGGCAGTTCGGCTGGAGCTTGAGGACCTAAGATCCCTTTCTCTCCCGTGTATTCTCCACTGGAACATGAATCATTTTGTTGTGCTACATAAAGTTCGCGGAAGCAGGCTGGTTATTCATGATCCGGAAAAGGGAAAAGTAACGCTCTCCCTACAGGATGCTGGAAAACATTTCACCGGCGTCGCGCTGGAGCTGATGCCAGCCAGTGATTTTACCGCTCGGGATGAAAGGAAAAAAATCCATCTGCGCCAACTGACAGGTAAAACACCGGGTCTGTTGTCGGCAATGTCGCGAATTATCGTTTTTGCCGTGGCACTCGAAATCCTGACACTGGGAAGCCCGCTTCTCAACCAGCTGGTGATTGATGAAGTCCTGGTGGCTGCCGACCAGAGTTTGTTGACCTTCATTATTATTGCGCTTCTGCTGATGTCACTGACCCAGATGCTGCTGTCACTGGCCCGCCAGTGGGCGAGTATTACACTGTCCGTCAATTTTAACATGCAGTGGACAGCACGGGTTTTCCATCATCTGGTCCATCTTCCTCTGGCCTGGTTTGATGCACGCAGTAAGGGGAGTATTAATGCTCGTTTTGAGGCGGTAGATACCATCCAGCAGGCGCTGACTACGCAAGTGCTGGAAGGTATTCTGGATGTGTTGCTCGTGGTGACTGCGCTTTGCATGATGCTGCTGTACAGTCCTGAAATGACATTGATCGCCGTACTTGCAGCCATTTTCTATGGTGTGTTGAGGGCACTGTGGTATCCGTCCCTTCGACAGTCGGCAGAAGATGCCTGGGATGCAGGTGCCAAGGAGTCCGGGCATTTTCTTGAAACACTCAACGGGATCCTCAGCCTGAGAATTAACGGTGTGACGGCACATCGTGAGGCCGCCTGGCTGAATCTCAACGTTGCCCGCAGAAATACGCAGTTGCGTCAGAGCCGTCTGCTGATGTGCTATGACATTGCTCACACTCTTACCGGCAGCGTGGTATCAGCAATCATTTTGTGGAAAGGCGCCGGGGAGGTATTGAATGGTACCTTCACCGTCGGCATGCTGGTTGCTTATTTATCCTATCAGACGCGTTTTTCTTCCAGTATCAGTAGCCTGACTGATAAGTTTTTTTCCTGGCGTATGCTCGATGTTTACAACGAACGACTGGCTGATATTGTACTGACCCCGACAGAAGGCCTTCAGCAACAGCCTTTTCGTGAGCATAACAACGCTTCGCACATTCCTTCTGTATCCCGCAGGGAGATGGATGAATATGCTCATGCTCCTCTAGTACTTGAGCACATCATCTTCAGCCACAAGGGAGGGGAAAATCCGATAATCGGCGGGGTGTCGCTGACACTCAATCCCGGAGAAGTCGTTGCCATTACAGGTAAATCCGGATGCGGGAAAACGACACTGGTGAAGCTTATCCTTGGGATCCACATCCCTGATGAGGGCAGGATCAGGGCATTTGCCATATTGCATACGCATCCGGATTATTTTCAGGTTCGTCAGCGTATCGGTACCGTACTGCAGGATGACCATCTTTTCAAAGGTTCTGTAGCAGATAACATTATTTTTTTCAGTGATGACCGAAATTATGAACGAATGATCCAGTGCGCAAGACTGGCACTTATCGACAGCGATGTTATGGCAATGCCGATGGGGTATCAGACGCTGATTGGTGAAACCGGCGGAGGGCTTTCCGGAGGACAAAAACAACGCATTCTGCTGGCAAGGGCGTTGTACAAGAAACCGGGATTCCTGTTACTGGATGAAGCGACCAGCCACCTTGATGTTGAGAGTGAAATCCGGATAAGCCAGACCTTACGTCAACTGGGGCTTCCTGTTCTGCTGATAGCCCATCGCCCGGAAACCATAGCCTCTGCAGACCGGGTTTTGTATCTGGCAGACGGCTACTTAACGGAGCTGAATCTCCAGCATACAGTCAATAATGGCGAGTCTGTTTGTGAATATACTAATGACGTGATGGCAAAAAATTAACCTTAACGTACATAATTTTCGATATCCAAACTTACCCCTATCTGGAAGATCTATTTGTTGACGCTGCCGAACGTGGCGCAGGGGC
This sequence comes from Enterobacter cloacae complex sp. XAL002, assembly GCF_049236805.1. Classification (NCBI taxonomy): domain Bacteria; kingdom Pseudomonadati; phylum Pseudomonadota; class Gammaproteobacteria; order Enterobacterales; family Enterobacteriaceae; genus Enterobacter; species Enterobacter cloacae complex sp. XAL002. The sequence continues at coordinate 159,377 of NZ_JBMKJN010000007.1, read as the reverse complement.
GGGTAAAGCGCTTATCGACGCCCTGATCGATGAGGGTAAGCGGGAAGGGTGGTCAAAACTCTACTGGGTAACCCGCATGCACAATCCGGCGCGTAAGCTGTATGACCACTATGGTGAAGCCGACGATTACGTCCGGTACCGAATCACCCCTTAACCGGGTTTGTATCACACTGTATCTGCGTCTGTGATACATACACAGGTATGCAATAAAACCGCATCCGCACACATCCTTTATACAAACGCATGGTGTTATATCTCCGTCAACTGAACTCACCCGGAGATAACATCATGTTTAACAAACTCGCATACTCAGCAGTCGCCCTGACCGTTTCGCTTGGCACCGTGATGTCCTGTCAGGCGGAAGCGATGGGCAAGGATTACGCGTCGGCCTTCAACCAGGTAAAACAGATTAACGCTGGCGATCTTAACGTCGGTTATGTCGATATCGGGCCGAAAGAGGGGCAACCGGTGATCCTGCTGCATGGCTGGCCGTACGACATTCACAGCTACGCTGAAGTGGCCCCCGCGCTGGCCGCGAAAGGGTATCGTGTCATTGTGCCGTCCCTGCGCGGGTACGGCACCACGCGCTTTATTTCTGATAAAACGCCGCGAAACGGCCAGCCTTCGGCAATGGCGAAAGACATCGTCAACCTGATGGACGCCCTGGATATCAAACAGGCGGTGTTTGCCGGTTATGACTGGGGTGCACGTACGGCGGATATCGTTGCGGCGCTCTGGCCGGAACGGGTGAAATCGCTGGTCTCGGTAAGTGGCTACCTGATCAGCAGCCAGGCGATTGGCAAACAGCCTTTACCGCCGAAGGCAGAAGTTCAGTGGTGGTATCAGTTCTATTTCGCCACGCCGCGCGGGGCGGAAGGCTATGCTAAAAATACGCACGATTTTGCCCGGCTGATCTGGTCCCAGGCTTCGCCGGACTGGAAATTCAGCGATGCCACCTTCAATGCCAGCGCCAAATCCCTCGATAACCCGGACCACGTTGCCGTCACGCTCAGTAATTACCGCTGGCGTCTGGGTCTGGAAAAAGGGGAGCCTAAATATGACGCCTATGAACAAAAACTGGCGACGCTGCCGAACATTACGGTGCCGACCATCACCATCGAAGGCGGTAATAACGGGGCGCCACACCCTGCACCTGCGGCCTATGCCGGGAAATTTACCGGAAAATATGAGCACCGTACTTTCGGCGCAACGGTGGGCCACAACCCGCCGCAAGAAGATCCGCAGGACTTTGTTAAAGCCGTTGTCGACGCGGATAAGCTCTGATATGTGCTATTTTCAATCCGTTACCTCTTAATCAGGAGCCTGCGGTGGAGCATATTGATCACATCCTTGTCGTCGATGACGACAGGGATATTCGTGAACTGATTGTCGATTACCTCGTGAAATCCGGCTACCACGCCTCTGGCGCGGCGAACGGGAAAGAGATGCGCGTAGTGCTCGACAAACAGCATATCGACCTGGTGGTGCTGGACGTGATGATGCCCGGTGATGATGGCCTGACGGTGTGTCGACAGCTGCGCAGCAGCAGGCATAAGGATCTGCCGATCCTGATGCTCACCGCGCGCAACGAGGACATGGACCGGATCCTGGGACTGGAGATGGGCGCCGACGATTATGTGGTAAAACCGTTTGTGGCCCGCGAACTGCTGGCGCGTATCAAAACTATCCTGCGCCGTTTTCGTACTATGCCGCCTAATCTTCAGGTGACCGAGGCAGGGCGCCTGGTGGTGTTCGGTGAATGGCAGCTGGATACCGTGGCGCGTCATCTGATTGATAACGAGGGGATGGTTGTGGCGCTCAGCGGGGCGGAATATCGCCTTCTGCGTGTATTTCTCGATCATCCTCAACGGGTGCTGACCCGCGATCAACTGCTGAACCTGACGCAGGGACGTGATGCCGAGCTGTTTGAGCGTTCGATTGATCTCCTGGTGAGCCGCGTGCGACAGCGCCTGAATGAAGATGCCCGCTCGCCAGCCTACATTAAAACCGTTCGCAGCGAAGGCTACGTTTTTACTATGCCGGTGACCATCGTCGAGGCCAATGAATGACGCTGTGGCCCCGCACCTTACTGGCCCGGCTGCTGATCATTGTGCTGCTTGGACTCTTGCTGGCTAACGCGCTCAGCCTGACGCTGGTCATGGTTGAGCGAATGCACAGCGCGCGCACGGTTATGCTGGGCAATCTTGAGAATGACGTGGCGACCAGCGTGGCCATTCTCGACCGGCTTCCGGCCAAAGAGCGGCCAGAGTGGCTGGAACGGCTCGGTCGCGGTAATTATCGTTATATCCTTGGTCCCGGCGAGGCAGGCGCTGCGCCAACGGACAAGCGCTCGCGGGATGCGATTCGCACCCTGAAAGAGACGCTTTCAGTTCAATATCCGCTCCAGTTTACGGCAGTGCCGGGGCCTGTTTCCCACATTCAGGCCCATCTGACGCTCCGCGACGGCGCATCGCTCACTATCGATCTGATCCCGCGCATGCCGCCAGTCGCCAGCTGGTTACCCGTGGTGCTGGTTCTTCAGTTGTTACTTGTCGCGCTCTGCTCCTGGATTGCCGTGCGCCAGGTTGTCCGGCCTTTCCTGCAATTCACGCGCGCGGTTGATTCCCTCGATCCTGCGGCCCATTCTCCTATGACTGAAAAAGGTCCGGTTGAGGTGCGACAGGCGGCGCAGGCTTTTAATGAGATGCAGTCGCGGATACAAACTTATCTGCGTGAACGCGCGCAGATTCTGGCGTCCATTTCTCACGATCTTCAGACGCCCATCACGCGTATGAAGCTGCGGGTCGAAATGGCGGATCAGCCCGAACTCCACGATAAGTTGTTGAGCGACCTGGATAATATGTCGCGCCTGGTACGAGAAGGTATTGCCTATGCCCGGTCATCAGAATCACTGAAAGAGACCACGCTTAAGCTGGAGCTGAACGCGTGGGTTAACAGCATCGCCAGTGATTATCAGGACATTGGTAAAAACGTGCAGTTTCATGCACGCAGTACACGTCTGCCGATCGTCACCCGCCCCCAGGCATTGCGCCGGGTAATGACCAATCTGCTGGATAATGCGCTCAAGTTTGGCCATAGCGCGGTAATAGAGATTGATGAAGATGAAAGGCAGGTAGCGATCCGCATTATGGATAACGGCCCCGGCATCCCGGAGGCAGAACTGGGGGCGGTGTTACAGCCGTTCTACCGGGTTGAAACGTCGCGCAACCGCGAAACGGGCGGCACCGGATTAGGCCTCGCCATTGCCGCGCAGCTCACCGCCCAGCTTGACGGGAAATTGCATCTTGCAAACCGGGCAGAGGGCGGGCTGGCCGTAAGCGTGACTCTTCCGCGCGTTTAATTGTACGCCTGTGTATCTGCGCGCCGTGCGGATACGAAGGCAGACAAAATTCAGTTTTTTGCACACGGCCTGAACACATTCGCAGGGTGAAATGACCTCACTGCACCTTCGCAGCAACTGTATCGTGAGGTCGTTATGTTTCTGATAATCGCTTTTTTAGGCGGCATGATTAGCCTGCTCAGTCCGTGCACGCTTCCCGTTATTCCTCTGCTGTTCGCCGGCTTTCAGGGGCAGCGCAAACACATTCTGGCGCTTCTGGCGGGAATGATAGTGATGTTCACGTTTGTGGCGATGGTAGTAACGGTTGCCAGTGACTGGATCGCTGACGCCACCGTTATCGGTCGCTGGATTGCGCTGCTGGTACTGAGCATTGCCGCCCTGGCCCTGATCTTCCCGCAGTTCGCTCAGCGCATTGCCAGCCCGGCGGTCAGCGCGGGGAACGTTCTTAACACCCACAGCGTTCAGCGACACGGCATGTTTTCGGCTTTTCTGGCAGGGCTGGCCGTTGGACTTCTGTGGTCCCCCTGTGCAGGACCGATTCTCGGGGCGATCTTCGGCATTAACATTACTGGCCACTCGGCCATCGCAACCGGAGCGCTGTTAGCCGCTTACGGCAGTGGGTGCGCGTTGATGCTGGGGCTGCTTGTCACGGGTGGCCGTAAGCTGATAACCCCTCTGAGAGCCAAATCCGCATTGATGGAGCGTCTGCGTCAGGGCGCAGGGGTGATGATGTTAGCCGCCGTGGCTTTCAACGCCTCAGGAATGACGTCGGTCCTGAAAGGCGCCAGGGGTATTACCGACCAGCTGGAAAACGCTCTCTTGAGCCTTGCGCAACCAACCTCCACGCAGGTGAAACTGCGACCGATCGCTGACGCAATGCCGAGCAGCCAGCTACCGACATTAAGCGGCGGTACGGGCTGGGTAAACGGTGACCCTGTCACGTCTAAGGCCTTGCGGGGGAAAGTTGTGCTTATCGATTTCTGGACCTGGGACTGTATCAACTGCCAGCATACCCTTCCGCATGTTCGAGACTGGGCGAAGAAATATGAGTCACAAGGTCTGGTGGTGATTGGCGTCCACACCCCTGAATACCCCTGGGAAAAGCCGTTATCATCGGTGAAAAACGCGGTCAACGAATGGCAGTTGCCGTACCGCGTAGTGACGGATAATAACTACAAAATCTGGAGCGCGTTCGGTAATCAGTACTGGCCAGCACATTACTATTTCGATGCGAAAGGGCAACTGCGTTACACCTCGTTTGGCGAAGGCAACTACGACAAGCAGGAGGCTGTAATTCAGCATTTGCTCAAGGAAGCGCGTTCCTGATTCGGCTTACGGAACCCGCTGAGCAACCATAAACAGGCGCGGAAAAGCCAGCAGTATCTGCCCGTTCTCCTGGAGCGGATACTGCTCTTCCAGCAGCTCGAGGTAGCGTTTCAGAAAGTTTTGCTGCTCGCTCTCGTTGAGATCCTGTAGCCACGGCCGTAACCCCGTCGCGCTGACCCAGTCAATAATCGCCTGATGAGAGCTCATCTGATGAAAGTAGGTGGTGCGCCAGATATCCACGTCGCATCCCGCGTCCGTCAGAATATCATAGTAGGCATGAATACCCGGCAGCTGCTCGCGGCCACGATCGGGGTAGCCCTGTTCCCAGGCAACTTCACGCATCAGGGCGTGCGTCGGCTCAAGCCAGTTGTCAGGCATTTGTATCGCCAGCACGCCGTTTAACTGGAGCAGTGAAACCAGATGCGGCAGAAGGTGGTAATGGTCCGGGATCCATTGCAGGGAAGCGTTGGCGTAGATCAGGCTGAGAGGCTGGTCAGGTTTGTAGTGACGGATATCCGATTCAACAAAGTGGCAGTCTGGCAGGGCCTGTCGGGCTTCCTCCAGCATCGCCGGGGAGTTATCCACACCGGCTATCTGCGCTGAAGGCCAGCGTTGTTTCAGCAGCGCGGTGCTGTTGCCTGGCCCGCAACCCAAATCCACGCCAGAGGTTATGTCAGCAAGCGGCACCCGGGTCAGTAACTCAGCGGCGGGACGTGTGCGTTCTGCGCTGTATTGTAGATATAGAGAAGGATCCCAGTCGGCCATTTTCGCATCTCCATGTTGAGGTGTTCAGCAAGAATAGCACAGGCAAATACCTGCGCCGGGGCAGGTATCCGGATAAACGTGAGATTATAAAATGCCTTTCAGGGCCAGGTGATACAGCAGCATGATGGTTTTACCGTCGACGATCTGGCCATTCTCGATGCCACGAAGCGCGTCGTCCAGCGTCATTTCCAGCACGTCGATATCTTCCCCCTCTGCTTTAACGCCGCCGCCCGCGCTGGTCCGATCCTGCGGGTGATATTCCGCCAGATAGAAGTAGAGTTTTTCGGTAACGGAGCCCGGGCTCATATAGGCCTCAAAAATTTTCTCTATGCGCGTCACCTTATACCCGGTTTCCTCTTCCGCTTCGGCCTTAATCCGGCTTTCCGGGTCAAGGTTATCGAGCAACCCGGCAGCCGCCTCAATGAGATCCTCTTCGTGACCATTGATAAACACAGGGAAACGAAACTGACGTGTAAGAATGACTGTTTTGCTGTCGCGATTATAGAGCAGGATCGTCGCGCCATTCCCGCGGTCATACACTTCACGCTCTTGCCGCTGCCAGTCACCATCGCTGCGCTGGAGGTCAAAAGTGTATTTTTTCAGGTTATACCAGTTGTCGGACAACGTTTCGCTGTTGATGATGCGTATATCTGCACGTTTTGATTGCACGTTTGGCTCTCCTCTCGTAGAGTATGCATCATAAACAGCATTTTCGTGTAATTACAATAATTATCGTGCAATATCAGGAATAATTCATGCTCACAAGTCAGCGTAAACAGTTGATTCTGGAAAAGCTGGAGGCGGAAGGCCAGGTCCAGTCAACTGCGCTCAGCCTCTTTTTCTCGGTGTCTGAGGACACTATCCGCCGGGATCTACGTGAACTGGCGGCAGAAGGGCGTTTGCAGCGTGTCCACGGCGGCGCGCTTCCGGCATCTTCAGCGATTGCGCCTTTTGCCGAGCGTCAGTCCGTTAAAATGGATGCAAAAAAACGCGTGGCACGTCGGGGCGCGCAGCTCATTTCACCGGGGCAGGTGGTGATCATTGATGGCGGGACGACCACCTCAGAACTTATTACCTTCTTGCCGCCAGATTTGCGGGTAACCGTGGTGACGCACAGCCCGGGTATTGCATTGGGGCTGGTCAACCATCCGTGCATAGAGGTGATCCTGATTGGCGGTCGTTTGTATAAACACTCCATCGTCACGGTCGGCGCGGCCGCTATTGAAGGCATCAACAATATTCATGCGGATCTGTTTTTCATGGGTGTCACCGGCGTGCATCCTGAGGCCGGGCTGACCACCGGAGATTATGAAGAAGCATGCATCAAACGTGCATTTTCCGGCAGAGCGGCGGAAACGGTGGTATTGGCCTCACCGGAAAAGATCAACACGGCCTCGGCGTTTGTGATTGGCGATTTGTCGCTGGTGAATACGCTCGTTGTTGAAAACACAACGGATGAACGCTGGGTCAACGTTATGAAAGAAAAGGGCGTTGCGGTGATCGCCAGCCAGTAAATATCTGCTTTTTTGCCAGCCTGACTGCGTGGCTGTCAAACAGACAAAGGTTATCCATCACGCGGATTCCTAGACTAAGGCTTTCATCTGTTTAAGGAAAAGCCATGAAAGCGATCTCCATTCTGGCGTATGGCGCGGACCCAACCGCGCAACGCCTGGCAACATCCGCCATTCAGCAGGCCATAAATAGTGCTCAACAGAACGATGTCATCGTTATTCCGCAAGGCCGTTTTCTGACCGGAGCGTTGTTTCTGAAAAGCGGTGTTTCACTTCGCCTGGACGCTGGCGCACAGCTCGTTGGAAGCCAGGATCTGGCTGATTATCCCCTGATAAATACCCGGGTGGCCGGCATTGATATGCGTTGGCCGGCAGGCATTATTACTATCATCGATTGTGAAAACGTCAGCATTACCGGTACAGGCACGATAGACGGGCAGGGTGCAATTTGGTGGCAACGCTACTGGGGCGATGACGAGCGCAGCGGCATGGTCGGCGATTACAGCGCAAGAGGATTGCGCTGGGTTGTTGATTATGACTGTCAGCGCCCGCGCAATATTCTGGTCTTTGAAAGCCAGAGCATTCTGCTGCGTGATTTTACCAGTCGGGAGTCCGGATTCTGGAACATGCACCTCTGTTATTCGCGCCATATCGCGGTTGAGGGCGTGCAAATCAGCAATTCTGCGGGGCCGAGCACCGACGGGATTGACGTCGACTCCTGCGAACAGGTGCGGATTGAACGCTGCATTGTGTCCTGCAATGACGACAATATCTGCATCAAATCAGGACGAGGACGCGAAGCGGCGCAAAATGCACGTCCCGCGCGGGATATAGTGATTCGAGGATGTACGCTGAATAAGGGATCCGGGATCACACTGGGGAGTGAAACTTCAGGTGGCATTGAACGCGTCCTGATAGAAGATAACGCGTTTAACGGAACGGGCGTCGGGTTTCGCATTAAATCTGCTCGCAACCGGGGCGGATTTATCCGTGATATCACCGTACAAAATCTACGGCTTACGGACGTGCGTTTTCCGGTGCTGATCCAACTGAACTGGTTTCCGCAGTATAGCTATGGCGACCAGAGCAATTTATCTGATAAACCAGAACACTGGCGCAAGCTGGCTGAAGGTGTTGAGGGCGAAACCGGTCTTACTGCGGTCAGCGGACTGACGATTAAAAAAATGACGGCGCGTCGATCAGACAGCAAATGCTTTTCGCGGGCATTTTTCATTGAGGGATATCCGGAGCGTCCTGTGGTCGGGTTAACGCTGGAGGGGATTTTGATTGACGCGTCAGAGTTCGGGAAAATTTCTGGTGTGGATGGGCTGCGCTTTAAGGATGTACAGGTGACTGCCGTGGAGATCACGCAAGACCGTAACGACAGTTATGAACGTTGATGGTATAGAACAGAGGGACATGATGCGCGGAATGAGCAGAACAAGGATGGGTCTGAACTGGCTGGATTTACTCGTATTCAATCTAAGTGCGCATAATGTATATTATGTTAAATTCAGTCCGTCGGTCATTTAGTTCATAACCGGCCACAGGATACGATTAATCATACACTTACCTATCCCTCTATCAGCTTCACGGCCCTGTGTTGGAGTATCCTATAAACTTGACCAGCGTGTTTTGATGGAATTAATTGCACAGGGATGCCTGCCGCCTGTCAAAAAACGTGACGCGGGTACAGGTGTAGGTATAGGTACCATGACTGATGTTCTGCTGGAGCCTTTCTGCCGCCTGCTTTCCTTGCTTGACGAGCCTGAAGCCATACCTGTTCTGGGACCGCTGATTCAAAGGGAGATACATTACCGGCTTTTGATGAGCGATCAGTCCGATCATCTCAGACAGATTGCAGCAGTAGACGGCCATGGCTACCGTATCGGGAAAGCTATCGACTGGTTAAAAACCAATATAGCATCACCTTTGCGTGTCGAGGAGCTGGCAGCTCGCGTGCAAATGAGTACGCCCTCTTTCCACCAACACTTCAGGCAGCTCGCGGGAATGAGTCCGCTCCGGTATCAGAAATGGCTGCGCCTCAATGAAGCCAGGCGACTGATGCTGACCGATCATTACGATGTCACCACAGCAGCCTATGCTGTCGGTTACGAAAGCCTGTCCCATTTCAGCCGGGAATATACGAGAATGTTCGGGGAATCACCTAAAAGAGATATAACTGTTCTGAGAAAAGCTGCCGGGAAAATATGATATTTAACGAGCTGGTTTTTTTCGTGCACTACCCCGCCCCGGGAAAGCATTATATGTATCATTAGCTTATTAATGAGCTTGCGAAGGCAAATTCCAGTAGTGTTTCGGAACTGAACATTCATTGACATTTCACCCCTGTAAATTGATGTGGATGTTCAACCCTCAGAGGATCAGGCAAATAATTTGTTGTAATTGTGTATTTTTATGTCATCCCTGACAGGTAAATTATTCTCTGTTCACCCTTAAAGGCTTAATTTTATAATGGTGCCAGGGTGTTAATATGAGGCATCAAGGAAAGCTCAACTATCCAGGTTGGCCACAACCAAAGTACATTCAGTTTTCATTCTGAAGCGGAAGCCTGATCCGATTAGAAATATTAACGGGAGTGTAGAAATGGATGAAGATAAAAATCTGACCCGTCGCGATTAGCATCGCGGCTGAAACTCAATTGAATATCTGAGGCTGTGCGTAATTTATTAATTTCAGTTATAAGTGTTATCAGTTTTATGATGTTGCAATCTGATAGCAGCACCATACACTAGTAAATAATCAATATCACATGACGGGTGGGAAAATAAATATCATTAGTTCGTGCTTTATTTGTACACCATAAATTGTTTATCGCTTTCCGTTTTATTTGACGTATCAATTAATTATCAGATTTGAGGTTTTATGAAAACAGTCGGATATGCTGCATTCTCTTCCAGTGCGACATTAGCGCCTTATCAATTTACCCGACGTGAGCTGAAGGAAAATGATATCGCCATCGAAATCCTTTATTGTGGTGTGTGTCATTCTGACCTGCATACGGTGAACGGCGACTGGGGCCCGCAGTCGTATCCGCTGGTACCCGGACATGAAATTGTTGGCGTGGTGAAAGCGACGGGTAGCGGTGTCACTAAATATCAGATTGGCGATAATGTCGCGGTCGGTTGTATGGTCGACAGTTGCATGCAGTGCGACCAGTGTACCCACGGTGAGGAGCAGTTCTGCCGCCAGGGCATGACACCCACTTACGGGGTTCCTGATCGAGTAACCGGCGAAATCACGCAAGGCGGTTATTCAAAGCATATTGTTGTCCGTGAAGAATTTGTGCTCAAAATTCCGGACGGCATGGATCTGTCCCGCACTGCGCCTATCCTTTGCGCTGGTATCACTACCTACTCCCCTTTAAAAACATGGAATGTGAAGTCAGGAAGCCGTGTCGGGGTGATTGGTCTCGGGGGGCTAGGTCATATGGCTGTAAAAATCGCTGTCGCCATGGGGGCTGAAGTTACGGTCATCAGCCGGAGCCGTAATAAAGAAAAAGAGGCGATTACTCTGGGTGCTAAAGGCATTCTTGCCTCCACCGATCAGGCTGAACTTGAAAAAGCAGCCAGTTCTTTTGATGTGATTATCGATACTGCTCCTGTCAAACATGACGTAAATACCTTCACTCCTCTGCTGGATGTCGACGGTACGTTAATCATTGTCGGACAGGTTGGTCCGCTGGAAGAACCCGTAACGGTCCCGCTGATTATGGGACGACGTCGCATTGCAGGATCGTTAATTGGTGGCATTGCCGAAACGCAGGAGCTTCTTAATTTCTGCGCGGCACATGATGTCTATCCGGATTGTGAAATGATCAACATAGAGCACATCAATGATGCTTTCTCCCGTCTTGAAAAAGGGGACATGGCTCATCGTTTTGTCATTGATATGGCTACGTTAAGTGCAGAATAATTCTTCAGCGTGTCTGTAGCGTCGGAAAAGACTTGATCGGAACTGCCTGCCGCACACCTGCACATCCGGCTATCAGGCGTATTTCGGGCATGCGCTCCGGGGACGAAGGATCTTTGTAACGGCCAGGTGGATAAGCCTGGCCTTTCACTGCTTCCCGGGTCAAGCGGTTCTGAGCAGAAATGGCATTATACTGGCGGCTCATATCGCAGCGTTTCAACAATCATTGAGAGCGCAGGCAGCATCTGACGTTCTCCCGGATAGTAAATATAAAAACCCGGTCGTTCTGCCCACCATCCAGGCAGGATCGGCACAAGTTTTCCTGAATCCAGCCATGGCTGGCTGAGTATCTCCGGTAAAAAGGCAATGCCGTAACCCGCCAGCGCTGCATCCATCGCAGCATAATATGAATTAAAGATCAGATGGCCCGCAGGCCGTAAAATCTGCCCCGTTTCATTTTCCTTCACTATCCATGGCGTTGTGCTTCCCCCTGGCGTAAAGCGGGTACTAATACAGAAATACTGGCCTAAATCACCGGGTATAAGCGGTAGCCCTTTATCCTGAACATAACCGGGAGAGGCAACTGCTGAATAACGTAAGTCCGGGCTGATGCGCACAGAGGCCATATTTTTGCCAAGCGAATCACCGTCCCTGATACCGGCATCAAATCTCTCCGTAATTATATCGGTCAGTGCTGCATCCAGAGAGAGCTCAAGCCTGACGTCCGGATAATGGCGTAGCGTTTCGCTGAGGCGTGGCCATACAAAAGTCTTATAGGCAAAATCAGAGACCGTCATTCTTACCGTACCCGCAATAGTACTGCTCAAATCCCTGACGGAGGTCAGCTCACGGGCAATCGTATCCAGCCTGGGGGAAACGCGTTCCAGCAATCTTTTACCCGCCTCGGTCGGGGAAACGCTGCGTGTGGTACGAATCAAAAGACGCAGCCCGATCCGCTCTTCCAGATTGCGGATGGCATGGCTTAATGCTGATTGCGAAACGCCGAGCTCTGCGGCCGCTCTGGTAAAGCTTCTGTGCCGGGCAATGGTAATAAATGCAGTTAGATCCCGGAATATTTCGCCTGACATGCTTCGTCACCTGTTCTCTGGAAAAAATCTGTTTAACAACATGTACTGATTATTCGCTGCTCTGGTTTAAGTGACTGGCAGCGATATCCGGTTCAGTCATTCACATGAAAGCGGAGTGCCTCCACCATCAGACTCATGGCTCTGGAATGCTGTCGCCGGTTTGGATAATAAAGGTGTAGCCCTGGCCAGAGAGGGCACCAGTCCTGGAGCACAGAAATCAGCTCTCCGCTATCAATCAAAGGCTGAACCATATCCAGCGGAAGATAAGCCAGACCGAAGCCCCGCCTGACTGCCTCCAGTATGTCGTAAACGTTATTACATATTACCGGCCCGTCGATTTTGACGCTGAACTCGCGGTTGTCCTCAATAAATTCCCAGTCATACAACCCACCGTAGGTGGACATACGTAAACGAACCCCGCTGTGCTGACTCAGTTCGTCCGGATGTTGCGGGATCGGGTTGCGCGTAAAATACTCTGCTGAAGCAACAACCGCATTTTTCACGTCTGCACTGATGCGGACGGAAATCATGTCCTGGGCCAGGTCGGCCCCAAACCGGACGCCGGCATCATACCCCCGGGCAGCAATATCTACGCTTTCATACTCGCTGATAAGCTCAACGGTAATGTCCGGATACTGTCTCAGAAAAGGGGTTAACCGGGGCCACAGAACCGAGCGTATGACGTAGTCAATGGCGGTAATGCGCAGCGTTCCGGTAGGTCTGTCGCGTAAGTCATTGAGGGATTCCAGTTCATTTGTGATCTGCTCAAACTCCGGTACCAGACGCTCGACGAGATGCTGGCCCGCCATTGTCATCGCAACGCTTCGTGTGCTGCGTTGGACAAGGCGCACTCCCAGCCGTTCCTCAAGACCGCGTATGCTCGAGCTGAGTGCAGGTTGTGTGACGCCCAGCTGAGCCGCTGCTCGGGTAAAACTGCCCGTCTGGGCAACTGCAATGAGTGCGATTAATTCACTGAACCCTTCTCTTGCCATCTTTCTCCCTCACCGGCTGTGTTACCCCCGGACGACACAGTGTCTCCAGATAATGTGGATAAGTTATCACGGGCATTAATGAATTTCACTTATGAATGTAAGAAATTAAACCAGGTGTTTAACCGAGCCAGCCTGATGTACATTAATAACCACTGGCTGATCTTCAATAACGTTTTTATTTCCCGTCCAGGAATTATATCAGAATTGATTCTTTTCGGCTGGCTATAGGCACCTGAAAAATAAAGCTGAACGTATACGGATATTTTTACAGTCCAACTTGTGCTTTCGGCTTATACGGTGGCTCCTGTCAATCTCATCAGTGAGGTAATACTATGTCCTTAATTAAGGTTTCTCTTTTGTGTGCTTCAATGCTGGCGGCAGGCTCTGTTATGGCTGCACAAAAAATTCCTTCGACTGTCGCCGAGGGCGTCAATGTTTCAGGTTCGCAAAAAGTTACGTTTAAAAATGGCAGCTTAACCATGGCGGGTAATTTATATCTCCCGCCTGATTATGACAGCGCCCGTAAATATCCGGCTATCGTAGTCTCTCATCCCTGGGGGGGCGTTAAGGAGCAGACATCCGGGCTTTACGCACAACAGCTGGCAAAGCGTGGGTTTATTACTCTGGCTTATGATGCGTCGCATTATGGTGAAAGCGGTGGGTTGCCTCGTGACCTGGAGAATCCGTCCGACCGTGTATAGGACATCCGCAGTGCTATTGGCTATCTTGCCAGCCTGCCGCAGGTTGATCCGGGCCGCATTGGTACTCTCGGCATTTGTGCTGGCGGAGGCTATACGCTGCACGAAGCGCAAAACGATTTACGCGTAAAGGCTGTTGCCGGTGTCGTCACCTATGATATTGGCGATGCAACCCGCAACGGTATTGAAGGCCTGCCGGTTACGGCAAGCGATCGCACAAAATTGATGCAAAGCGTGGATGAACAACTGAACAAAGAGGCCAGCGGTGCATCGGTGCTGGTTCAGCAGTTGCTGCCTTCACGGGATACGGTAAATGCCAGTACGCCTAACTTTGTCCGGGAGGCGACTGATTATTACCTGACTCCGAGAGGAGCTCATCCGAATGCACGTAACCGTTATGTCGTCACCAGTCCAGGACTCCATATGGCCTACTATCCACTTGAGCATATGGATTTGATTTCGCCCCGCCCCGTGCTGCTCATTGCCGGTGAAAAAGCTGAAACAAGAAAATTCAGCCAGCAGGCTTATGACGGAGCGAAAGAACCGAAAGAGCTGGTTATTATTCCTGGTGCATCACATTTTGATTTATATGACAAGCCGCAGTTTGTTAACCCTGCACTGAATAAGCTGGCAGAGTTCTTTAGCAAAAACCTTTAATCATATCCTCACGTAGGTGTATGTGAATAAGCAGCAGAAAGTCCGAAATTACGCTAAGGGACCTTCTGCGGGCAAAATATTAAGAGGAGAAAATTATGAATATTTCACTGAAAAATAAAGTCGCGCTGGTCACCGGTGCCGCGTCCGGTATTGGATTTGCAACTGCTCGTGCTTATGCAGAAGCGGGGGCAGCCGTCGTGTTAGCGGATATTAATTCTGAACTGGTAGATAAGGCCGCAAACGATCTGATTTCCCGTGGCTTCGAAGCTAAATCATTTACCTGTAATGCGGCAAATCTTGATGAAGTTGAAGCGATGGTTCAATTCACTGTTTCTACTTACGGTCGTCTGGATATCGCATTTAATAATGCCGGTGTACAGAATAAACTTGTCGAAATCGCGGACGCTACCGTGGAGGACTTCGACCGCGTTAATGCCGTGAACCTCCGGGGCGTCTGGGGATGTATGAAGTATGAACTTCAGCAGATGCGCAAGCAGGAAAGTGGTGTCATCGTAAACTGTTCTTCTATCGGCGGAATTGTGGGCGGTGCAGAACGTGCGAACTACCACGCCGCGAAGCACGGTGTGCTGGGCCTGACCAAGAGTGCAGCTCTTGAATATGCAGGCCGGAACATCCGGGTGAATGCAGTTTGTCCGGGACTTATCTGGACGCCAATGGTCGATGCTATGGTCGCATCAGGCCAGAAAGAAGCCCTGGAAGGCATGGTGAAAGCCGTTCCGTTGCAGCGCCATGGTAATCCGGAAGAAATTGCCGATGCCGTGCTCTGGTTATCCAGTGATGCATCGTCCTACGTTACAGGCCAGTCAATTTCGGTTGATGGCGGCCTGACCATGCGCTAAGCATAGCTGCCCTAATTATTACCCCCTGTTTGTTTTCCCTCATTGAAACACTGCCCTGTTTAACAGGGCTTTTTTAACTTTTCTGTTAAACCGCCTGTACGGTCATCTATCACCTTTCAAGCCCTTATCTTCAACGGGATGACTGATGCAGCCATGCTACCAGACGCAACAAACCTTCGCTTTCATAACCCTCCTGCAATAATCGGTCTTCTCTACAGATCCTAACCCGAATCCTTGCCCACTTTTCTCATACCGAGTGTTATTTCTACACGAGCGTTGGGAAGACATTCCTGAACTGACGAAGAGGGCGCATTTCTTCTTAGTTCATGAAGTCCTTTTGATATGAACTCATCCTATTCATAAAAAGATATTCTAAAACAATGTGATATACGCTAGATGCATTATGAACTAAGCTTTCGTAAAACATAAGTTAAATACGGTGGGTTTATTCTTTAGTTCATGAGTTCCTCTCTTTCAGGAACTTACCGATGAATCAGTCGGTTGCCTAAATGTTGGCCTGGGGATCTTTAATGTAACCACGCTTGCAGCCAGCGTTTATGGGGTGTTTGGTATGACTGGTAAAGCTGATGCCTGGCGTCTTTTCCGTTATCTTCCCGGAGACTATTACCGCAAGGTGGAAACCATGTCTCCGGGCAAACTGACGATGAAGGTTATGGGATGGGGGGTGAGCGCGAAGGTGGTACTGGAACTCCTTACCCGTGATGACCGGAGTCGCTGAACTGTGTTCTCATCAGCTTCCATGATTTATAGCCAAGTCTGACCGGCATCACCAGAAGCAGAACAATTAGCAAAAAGACGACGGCAATCATACAGGAGATAACATGGCTTGCGCTGCCAAAGATCGCGGTAACCAAGGTGATGATGGCCATCCCGCCGGTGATCCAGGCTACCGACAGAAAATAACCGGCCAGATCCTTCAGAACCTTTTCCTGCGATTCCCCCGTCGCCTGGTGACGTTTGATTCGCTCGATATCCTTATTTAAAAGATCGGTTCCTTGCTGCTTTATCAGCCAGGCGGGCTGAACATTCATTCCATAAAATCCCGCCGCTACTGAGGAAGCCTGAGAAACAGTGTCCGTTCCTGAGTCTGCGATGCTTTAAAACCATGGTGGATATAAAACGCTTTGGCGTCCTCAGTGAGTGCATGAACCATGATCGCCCGCACCCCAATATTCTCTGCTACCCGATAACAGCGTAAAACCGCATCCTGGAGTAAATCGGCTCCCAACCCATTTCCGCGTATTGAGACATCGACAGCCAGACGGGCAAGAATAATCACGGGAATGGGATCCGGCATGTTACGCCGCAAATTACCTGTCGCTTCCGTATGGTTAACGCTGCCGGTAGCCAGAGAGTAAAATCCCGCGACCTGCTTTGTGCCCGTTTTACAAACGACAAACGTTCGGGATGCGCCAAGCGCCTGGTTTTTCAGACCTCTTTGTTTTAACCATTCGTCAAGTACGGCCTCTCCACTGACGAACTCCGCCAGTTGATGGACGCTGGATAAGGGCTCTGGGGGGGTTACACGTCCCACTGAGGTTTCCTTGCCAGCAGTTTTTCTATGGCAGGATCGTCGGCGACCGGGGCATCAAGCATATCAATGAACTCTGCATACTGTTCATCGTTAAAATTGAATACACGCCGATCGAGGATCACATTTTCGGCTGCCTGACAGGCCATCTCCAGAATGAAGTCAGTACGTGATTTATGGAGGATCTCTGCGGCGGCATCGATAAGCGCCCGCTGGGATTCTTTGGCTCTAAGATTGAGTTGAACATCTGATTTCATGGGTATACCTCTTGTATAGCAATTGCTTTACAAGCATAGCATAAGCGGCGCGTATAGCAATCGCTATACAGGTCCCTTAATCATGTCTGACCTCTTCACTCTGCATATCGCAAGAATTTGCTCTCTCAGCCAGCGGTGCGCGGGATCGCGTTCCATTCTTGGGTGCCACATCTGTGATACCGTAATTAGACGGCTTTTGAACGGCAACTCGAAAACGTGTACCTGGTCCGTTACCTGCTGATTGAGTAAATAGAGAGCGAGTATCATGGCGATAAGATCCGATGCCACCGCCACGGACAGCGCCGTCGGAAATCCCGGTACGACGCTCGCGATTTTACGTTTTGTTCCGAGTTCGGCCAGCGCATCGTCAACGGATCCGTGCAGTGCACCCTCGGGTGACGCTACCACATGGCCCCAGGCGACATAATCCTTCACCCCTATTTCTGCCTGCTTAGCCAGCGGATGCCCCTTACGCACGATGCCCACAAACCGATCCTCAAACAGTCGTTGCAGCCGTATTTCAGGCCCCATATTACTCTGGACGCCAATCTCCAGATCAACCAGCCCTTCCCGAAGATAGCGCGATGTTTTTTCCGGCTTAGGCGCAAAGCGTATACAGACGTCCGGCGCGGCGTCGGCCACAGCCGCTATAAGCGCAGGCCCAAACGCCACCACAAAACCATCGTTTGCCCTGATGGTAAAAAGTCGCGCCAGACTTCGCGCGCTGAACGTTTCAGTTGAGGGCTGTAATACCGCCCTGGCCTCGTGCACTGCACGCCTGGCACGGTCCCGGGTCGCTTCGGCCCACGGGGTCAGTACCATATTACGTCCGGCGCGCACCAGAATCGGATCGCCAGTGACGTCGCGTAACCTGCTTAATGTCCGGCTCATTGCCGAGGTGCTGAGGTTCAGACGACGTGCCGCGCCTGCCACGCTCGCTTCGCTCAGCAATATGTCGAGTGCTATCAGCAAATTAAAATCGGGTTCTGACATCTCCTTCCTCCCTGCATATTCAGATAAGGCGTTTCATGCAACGATAAAGTGTAAATGGTGCGCCTTCCGCCCTGCAAAAGCCATCTTTATAGTTTTGTCATCCACACACTCTTCTCTAAGGACAACAAGATGATGCTTTTTTCCAGCCAACCCGGCGACGATGGACTGCCTGGCCCGACGCGCACACGGGTGATGGCCGCGATAATGACCACCACGTTAATGGGCGTGTTTGATGGCACCATGATCAACATTGCCCTGCCCTCCATGGCTCAGGAGATGCAGGTGCCAGCCAGTTATGCCGTCTGGTTCGCCAACGGGTATCTGCTGGCGGCTGCAATGACGCTGGCGATATTCGCGGCGCTTGCGGCCCGCCTGGGTTATCGCCCCGTATTTCTGGCAGGCCTGACGACCTTTACCCTGACATCGCTGGGTTGCGCGCTGGCGAAAACGCCCGAAGTGCTTATCGGTATGCGCGTGCTTCAGGGGATCGGCGGCGCAGCGACGCTGAGTATTGCTCCCGCGATACTGCGGTCCGTATTTCCCGGACGATTGCTTGGCCGCATTCTGGGTTTGCACGCCCTGCTCATCGCCTCCAGCTCCGCTATCGGCCCGGTATTGGGCGGTACGATCCTTCACACCCTGAGCTGGCAATGGCTTTTTGCGATAAACGTTCTTCCCGGCACCCTCGCCTTGCTGCTGGCGGTCAAAGCGCTGCCGCGGGATGCGGTTCGAAAGCAAGCGCCCTTTGACACCCTGGGCGCCATATTGTCGGCGCTGCTGTTGGGTTCGACGATCGTGGCGGCGAACAGCCTCCATGATGCTACTTATCACACAGGTAGTCTTTGCTGGACGGTTCTCGCTGCGCTGAGCGGCATGGCTTTTATCTGGCAGATCCGCCGCACGGATAACCCCTTACTGCCGCCAGCCATATTCAAAAATGAACGTTTTACCCTCGCGGCCTTAACGTCGATGATTGCTTTTGTCAGCCAGGGTATCACCTTTATTGCGCTGCCCTTCCTGTTTCAGAGCGAATACGGCTACAGTCCGGTGATTTCTGCCCTGCTATTTACGCCGTGGCCGTTAGGGATCGTGCTGATTGCGCCGCATGCAGGCCGGTGGGCGGACACGATTTCAGCCCCGGTGATTTCAACCCTGGGGCTGATGATTTTTGTCGTCGGTTTGATTCTGCTGGCAACATTACCCGCCAGCCCTTCGATGTGGGATATCTGCCTGCGAAGCCTGGTTTGCGGGATGGGATTTGGCTGCTTTCAGAGTCCCAATAACCGGGAAATGCTCTCAAACGTTAGTCGTGACTATGCGAGCTATGCATCCGGTGTGTTATCCATTATGCGCACGTTCGGGCAGTGTCTGGGGGCCGCCGCTGTGGGCGTACTGCTGGCGACAAATGAGAGAGCAATTCATGCTGCACTGTGGATCGCTGCGGCGGCTTCTGCGGTAGCGGTCATCGTCAGCGCGAGCCGACTGCGTAAAATCACTCATCCTGCGGAAACAGGTTGAGCGAGCAAAAGCTCCCGGGTCGCATCTTCAAAATTAGGGCGCGGCCCGTACACCACTTTTACATGCTGTAATTCATTAATGATTTCATTACTGATGTCGTGACCATAATCCACTGTAGAGGCGCTATCTTTATTGAAAACGACCGAATAGTGATGATCTATTCTGTATTTTTCAACGGTATCAGATATGACTCTCTGGCTTATATGCCGCAGGCGACCCTGCTCTGCCCGCAGTTGCGTGTTTTTACTCATATCATCGATCGCTTTCATTTCACGGCGCAAGGGTTCTGGCAGAGCGTAATATTTTTTCTCAACTTCAAGCGCGGATTTTTTAGCTAATGCGAGAAGTATTTCGTTCTGCTTTTTTTCCTGTGCCAGTAACGGTGATTCACGCAGGATCCGCTTGTAAGAAATACATGCAACCCCTTTTTGTCCGGCGTGAGGCTTAAGGTGACCGTTAAAAGAATATAATCCTACAAGACACACAAAAATTAACAGAATGAATGAAAAGCGTGGCTCAGACCGTTTAGTAATCATTGTCAGTTCCACCGAATAAATAGGGTCGCAGAGGAAATGTACACGACAGAAACACATAACGGTAGCGCAGAGGTGTACAAAAATAAACCGCAGCGCTACCCCCTGTCATGATCAAAGGTATCAATTATATTTAAGGGTGATTGTCCCAGTGGCATTTGCTTGCCCTGGCGTGACAACGTCACTGGTTTTGTAATACCACGCTTTGAAACGTAAGGTTTCAGACTCTCCGGCCCCGCCTGCATTTGCCGGATCGCTATAGGTTGTTGCGGAGCCGATATCAGCAATCGCGGTACCATCGGCAGCCAGCCCACTGCCTTGTGATGCGGCTTTTACACGACTGGAATTAAAAGCTTGCACCTCCTGACCAATGGCCCAGTAGGTAAAACTGCGTAGCGCCGGTTGATAGGCTGATATCACGACCCCCACACCGGTCGCCGTCGTACCCGATTCAGACTGGTCTAAGGCAATCACTGAGCCATTATCATTGTCGCCCTCGGCAAGCGGCCCGTTGATGGTCATGGTCACGTTGGTGCCTGGCTGACAGCTCAGACCAACATCCTGTTCGGGTCCTTCCACCATCTTAAGATTATCAAACGCAGAGGTATCTACATCGCCCATATTAAACAGCAGGGAAGAAACGGATGCTGAGCATCCCATCGCATACACTTCTATCTGCGTATTTGACAAATAGACTTCTGACGCATTATCACCGTTATCCGAACTGCTTTGCCCTTCACGAAATTCCACCGTCGCCAGTTTGCCGCTCTCGAGGGCCAGATTACCGCCCGGGATTGTACCCCCCGTCGCAATCAACTGCACACGATAGGCCGAGCCCGCCAGCGTATGGCTGCTCTCGCCATCGCCGGACTGCCATGAGTTATCAACCGCACGTTCATAATCATACGGACCGGCCTGGTTAAGCGTGTAGGTCTTAATGCCAATACCCGGTATCGTGGTCGGGTAGATATTATCTCCCACCGGCGACGCCGATGCTAAATGAGTCGGGTTATAATGAAATCCTACGTAATAATCCCTGCTACAGTTTTTAATCGTGACATCCCCATCCGTCCCGCTGATATATCCAGAATCGTATAACACTTCGCCAAAGGTATAATTTTTCGCACTGACCAACAGTTTCGAGGGTAATGGGATCGTCGTAACGGTAACATCATCGCCGTTATCCCGGTTGCAGGCCGCATGACTTAATAGTGGGACTGTCCCCAGCAATAACACCAGATAATATAAATATTTTGACATGAAATTAGTCTGCTCACTTAAGCTCAGTTATAAACAACATTCAATGTAATCGCACTGCTGAATGCACCCGGTGTTGGGGTCCCATGTGGGGTATACATTCGGGCAGTAAAAGTCATCGCGCCGGTTTGGTTTTCGAGCGCAACCGGGTAGCTCACGCCGTTGGCCAGCGCGACACCGCTGATGGGATGTTCGTGGTCACGGATAAACAACTGAAGGCCGACATCGGTCGCGCCGCCTGCATCTGCCGCCACCTGATTGGCGTAAATGACAGAAGCATAAGCCGGATCTTCAGCGTAAGATGCGCCTGTAAAGGTAACCGTTGCCTGGCTTAACCCTGCGGTGCAGCTGTCAAACGCGATGGTCACTGGCACATTTCCTGTGTTCCCCCCCGCTACGGCAAAGTCTTTCCAGTAATATTTCCCGAGGTTGACTGCCTCCGGTTTGGTGACG
Organism: Enterobacter cloacae complex sp. XAL002; assembly: GCF_049236805.1. Classification (NCBI taxonomy): domain Bacteria; kingdom Pseudomonadati; phylum Pseudomonadota; class Gammaproteobacteria; order Enterobacterales; family Enterobacteriaceae; genus Enterobacter; species Enterobacter cloacae complex sp. XAL002. Next base: position 137,623 of record NZ_JBMKJN010000007.1, on the reverse strand, counting down.
TTACATGAGCCATCAATAATGTTTCCGGTGACATGGAACTCAATATCATTGCGATCGGTGTACGCCATTGCCGGCGACACGCTCAGCATGAATACCATTCCCGGGCCGATGAGCGATTTAAGGCCGGAACGGAGAATAATGAGGCGTGACATTAATTTGCTCCCGATACGGGATGGCAAACCCCGTTGATGAATAAAATATCGGCCTCTGTTTTAGCGCCGGCAAGTGTGTAATCAACGGCGCACTGCTTGTTCACCGTCTCCCCCCACTTAACAATTAACCGCCCTTTCCCGGCGAGCCCGACGAGATACACTTCCCCGCCGTCGCCAACAATACTGCTGCGCGTGTCATCCGACTCGCCGCTGGTTTGTGTTACTACTGCGCCAAACGGCACCGGTTTACCGTTGTAGGTCAGGGTCATCATCGCCTTTTGTCCAATCCAGGTGTTGTACTTCACGCGTACTACCGCCCCTTTGGTCGGCACCACGGTTTTGGCGATGTTATCAATGGCCGCAGAAGTATCGCTGGCATCCACTGTGTTGAGTGAGATCGAATTGCTGTGATACGGACGAACGTACGGCACAATGGCGTTACCGAAATAATCGGTATGAACGTTCGTCTGCCCGTTGATCGGCATACCGGAAACACCCGGTGTTTCAACCAGCGCTACGCTATCGTTCAGCTGACGCGCCAGGGTGATACCGTCGCGATGCAGCACCATGCCCCCGCGCAGGCTGTAATTCACTCGTCGGCTGTAATCGTCGTAGCTATAGCCTGCGGACATATCGGCATAAGTACTTTGATAACCCACAGTGACATTGCCGTTAGTAGCTTCAGAATCGGCGTTATAGCCTTCTGAAACCTGCCAGTTCAGCTGGTTTTCCTGCATCGCGGTACCGGAAATTCCGATGTTGTGCGTGGTATCGCCGTTTTTACTACTGTTCATCGAATAGTTAGCCGAAACAGACCGGGCCGATTCACTGTGGCTGAAGGCGCTGAACGGTACGCTCAGGTTAAGCGAGAAGACGTTATCGTCGTCGTAGTTATCGGAATCGTTATTGTAACCGCCATTGACGTTTTTAGAGTGGGCATAGTTCAGCGAGTACGACACCGGTCCAAGCGTGCTGCTGAAGCCCAGGTTCATGGAGTCCGCATGTTCACTGTTCCAGTAAGAGGCGTCGTACATGCTCAGTGACAGGGTGCCGAAAGGCAACGTCTGTGAGATTGTCACATCAAAACGGTTTCGCTCCCGGCCATTATCAATAGTGCTATTGCCCGGATCCCAGTCATTGAGGAAGTCCTGAAACGAAAGATAACCCCGGGTTGAAAATTTATAACCGGCGACGGCAATATCGGTGTTGGTCTGCTGAAGCGTCTTACTGTAGCGCACGCGATACGACTGGCCGCTATGGATTACAGGGGCGAAGCCTTGCATGCTGTCCGGCTTCATATCGTTATCCGAGTACATCTGCACCCCGGTGAAACCGACGCTATCAAAAATGCCGCCGCGCGTGGTTCCTTGTCCCAGCACCAGCTGGCTTTTAAGAGATTTAATATCCCGTGAGGCGTAGGTATACACGGAATCCCAGTCATTTTCGGATTCGGAATGGGTATAGGTGGAATAGTTGCGAAAGCGCCAGGCGCCTACGTTCAGCCCCGGTTGCAGGCTAAGAAACTGATTACTGCTGTCGGTGCCGTTGCGCTGATGCAGATCCTGTTGACCTGAGACGCTGTAATTAAGTAAACCCGCCGTGATCCCTTCATCCCAGCGCTCCGGTGAAACATAACCCCTTGCGGTGTTAAATAAAGCAACCTGCGGCAGGATCAGGTCGAAACGCTGCTGCGCCAGATCGATTTTTTCGTCCGCGCCTGGGATGGCATACAGATCCACACATTCGCTGGCTTTTTCCTGTTCGCCAAAATAGTTATCGACACGAACGTTCCAGGCTTTCAGCTGAGTGACGTTTAAGCATGCCCCTGTGCGGTCTGACGTAGGGGCACTTTTCAACCGTCGAAAAGAGAGGGTTTTACTGTCTACCAGATTGCCGTTGATAAAAATGTCGACGTTATAGTCCCCGGGCGGCACCTCATCTTTGGCAAACAGACTGAGATCCATTGCTGGCACTTCTGCGCTGTCTGTTTCCAAAAGATGAGGGTTGAAATGTTCCTGCGCACGTGCGCTGAAAGAACTAAAGACAACACTGAGCCCGAGCCCTAAAGAAAGGACGTAGGTTTGTTTCACTTTTTCCATTGTAACCCTGTATCCGTGCGGGAGACTTACGGTGTCGATTAATATGAGGTGACTTTGTCCGGGCCTTTCACGCCATAATCATTAATAAGCGACCAGGTTACTTTGCCGTGAGGTGACATAACACCTTCAGAAATACTCAACGTGGAGAATGGCGCGACAAAATACTGCCCGCTTAACGCCTGGTGATTAATTTCAATTCGTGAGAAGTTCATATAAAAAGGTGTCGGGTTATTGACCTGTAAACCCTTCGCGGTCAGGTTCCACTTAAGCTTTTCCGCACTGGATTCTGGCGTCTGCCCCTTTAATGCTGCCGGACGGTAGATCAGCTTAATCTTTGAGTTGATGGCAATTTGCATCGTATTTTTACCTTTACTACCGTCGGTAGCGGGGATCCCTTTCACGTTCAGCCATAACAGCGATTCACGATCTTCCGGAACAGGTAAACCTGAACGCACAATACGAATTGACGCTTTTTTCCCGGCTTCCAGACGGAATAGCGGTGGCGTAATAATCATATTTTCTTTTTTTAACGGGCTGCCTTTAGCCGGGCTAATCCACGACTGTACCAGGTTGGTAACCTTGTCAGAGTTTTCAACGGACAAAGAGGCGGCCTGGCGGGAGCCATCAAAAATAACCCGCGTACTCCCGGTAACAATACTGGCGGACGCGTTCAGGCTGGCGGCGCTGGCCACGCAAAAAATAACAGCGGCGATGGGTTTCATAATGCACTCACAAACTAAAAAGGAGGGTTTCCCCTCCTGCGGAATCAGTTATAACGGACGTTATAGGTAATAACAGCGTTAACATCGCCGGCAACGGCCTGCCCGGTGGCAATCATCTGCGCGGTATAGGTTTGACTCGCTGTGCCATCGGTGAAAGTAATAGGATCGTTATCTGCATTATTTTTGACGATGGTACCATTTGAGCCGCCCTGCTTGAGCTGAACGGCCACGTTGGTTGCCGCACCCAGCGTAGCAGTGTTTGCAAAATAGGATGGATCGGCTGCAACAGCATCAACAGGGCCTGAGAAGACAATATTTGCAGTCGTGCTGGTTGGGCAGTTATTCAGGTCGAACACAAACTGTTTTGGCGCGCCAAGGTCGCCTTTTGTAGCGAGGTCGGTTGCCGCCGTTGAGCCCAGATCAACGGTCGCATTTGCCGTGCCGCCATCAACGGCAATATCACAACCCTGATCGAGCACCGTTCCATTAAATGTGATAGTGTTAGAAGCCGTCGCCGCGCTCGCGCCACAGAAAGTCAGAATAAGCGTCGCACCAATTTTAGTCAGTTTCATTCGTTGATATCCCAATAGAAATAATAAATATCTTCATTTTTATTCCTGCCAGGACGAGACAATAACAAAGTAGCTCCACTGAGCTCACAATGAATAATGCACCGTTTGTGACAAGGCAAATATAAACCCTCAGGCAGGAATTAGATTCGCAACATCAATAAACGACATCAGCAAACCCGAAGTAAGGTTACAAGAAAGTTACGGAGTTTCGTAAAATAAAGTAATTTAATTTTAGACAACCTTTTGTTATGGCCTGGATTGGCATTTTGTTAGCATTCGCGCTGTTTTTTCTGAGCAATAACGCCACCGGCAGTGTTGCTAGCAGCATATCCAGACTGACATATTTGAGCGAATGAGAACAATAGGCATGATCAACAAAAAAAACATGATCGCATTAACCCTTTGTGGCCTGATGATGGCAAGTGGCAGTGCGCTGGCGGGCCTTCCTTCTGGTGACAGCGACAATAATATTAATACCAACCCAGAGAACGATGCGGGGACTCAGGGCACGGGCGGCGTAGTCCATTTTACCGGTAAGATTACCGATGCATCCTGTAATATCACCACCGACTCAGCAGGGCAAACCGTTGAATTAGGCACCTGGGCTGCAAGCTACTTTGCCACCCAAAAAGAGACCACGCGCACGCCTTTCCAGATCTCAGTTGAAGGTTGCCCGGATTCCGTTAAAACCGTTGCCGTGTTGTTTGATGGTAACAAAGATGCGAATGATAATACCCTGCTGGGTTTAAATTCCTCCGTGGACAGCGATGGCAATACGGCGACTGGCGTTGCCGTTAAACTCTATGAAAGCGACCGTAACACGCAGATTAAAATTGGTGATATTTCTCAGAGTATCGACCTTGCCGAAGGGGAAGATTCAAAAACACTCAATTTCTACGCCAATTATAATGCCACCACCGATGTCGTCAGCACCGGAGAAGCCGACGCAGATGCCAATTTCCTGATGGTTTATAACTGATCGACTGATGATAAGCAGAGCTTTCTCTGCTTATCTTTTTCCTCTACGGGGATCTGAAAATGAAGAAACTCACCGCGGCCCTGTTCTTTTATTCGCTCGGCATGAGTCTGTCAGCACACGCGGGGGTTGTGATGGGCGGTACGCGTGTTGTTTACCTTGAGGGGCAAAGAGAAGTGGCATTTTCCATTACCAATATGGAAAAAGAAACCCCTTATCTTATTCAGTCGTGGATTGAAAATATTGACAGTAAGAATAAAACCGCTCCGCCCTTTATCGTGACGCCTACGTTATTTCGTTTAGATGCGGAACAGAAAAACTCGCTGCGCATCAATTATCTTGGAACGCCATTACCCACTGACCGGGAATCTGTTTTTTGGCTTAACATCAAAAATATTGCCCCGAGCAAAAAAGCAAACAGCAACAAATTGCAGATTAACGTGAAGTCAAAATTCAAGTTATTTTTCCGTCCCGCAGGGTTGAAAGGCAATGCCGAACTTGCCTACAAAAAATTAAAATTTACCTGTCGTAATAATACGCTTAGCGCACACAACCCCTCGCCCTGGTTTGTATCGTTTTACAAGGTCAGCGTTGGGAACACCGACGTTGAAATGCCGGGAATGATTGACCCCTTCTCCGATCGTCAATGGCACATTCCCTGCTCGGGGACCATTCGCTGGCAGGCGATCAACGATTACGGCGGGCTGACGAGAGTCGCCACGCAATCCTGACGCTGTGACAACACGCCTTTGGCGAAAGCCAACGACCGCACATGCATTCTCTCGGCCCACGCAATTTACCCCGCATTTATACGCTCGCGATGCTTGCGGGTGCGGTCACGTCTGGCATTCATGTGCGCCGGGCACAGGCCGATGAGTACTTCGATCCTCAGGCGCTGGAGATCGCTGCAGATCAGCAGCAGGCTAGCGACTTAAGCTATTTTTCCCGACAAGGCGGTCAGCAGCCGGGACATTATCGTGTCGCGGTTGTTGTTAACCAGACGCAGCGGGATGAGCGCGAAATTGCATTTGTCGATACCGGGGGAACGCTCTCACCGGTCCTCAACCTGGCGTACCTCAAGAGACTTGGGGTAAACATCGCGGCCTTCTCTTCGTTCGATGCGCTGCATGACGAGGAGACATTTACGGACATCGGCAAATATATTCCCGATGCGTCGACGCATTTTGACTTCACCCATCATCGGCTGGTTTTCAGCATTCCGCAGGCAGCCATGTTGCAAAAAAGTGCCGATTATATTCCTCCCGAACAGTGGGACGACGGCATCCCCGCTGCTTTTGTCGATTACAATCTTACGGGCTCGACAACCAACATCGACAATATTCATGACAACAGCAGCTATCTGAGCCTGCGATCCGGTATCAACCTGGGGGCGTGGCGTTTACGCAATTACGCCACGTTTGAATATGGTAATACCCATCACTGGCAGTCCCAGGGAACATCACTCCAGCGGGCCATTACGCCGCTGAAGAGCGCGTTAACAATAGGGAATGCCTACACGGCTGGCGAGGTTTTTGACAGTTTTCAGTTTACGGGGCTTCAGCTTGCCTCGGATGAGAATATGCTGCCGGACAGCCAGCGCGGTTTCGCGCCCACGATCCGCGGGGTCGCTCACAGCAATGCCCGCGTCAGCGTTCGCCAGCACGGTTACACCATCTATGAAACCTATGTTGCGCCTGGCGCATTTGTTATTAGCGATCTCTTCCCCACTTCGCAAAGCGGCGATCTTGAGATCACGGTCCATGAAAGTGATGGCAGCGAACGCACGTTCACCCAACCCTACTCCTCGGTGGCCTTTATGCTACGGGAGAAACGACTGAAATTCAGCGCCAGCACCGGACGGTATAACAGCCCTGACGCCGAGGGCGACACCCCGCCGTTTGTTCAGGCCTCCGCCTTTTACGGATTGTCTTCAAGCCTGACGCTGTACGGCGGAGCGGAGCTTTCCGGCCACTATCAGGCTCTCGCGCTGGGATTAGGTAGAGATTTTGGCCGGTTTGGGGCACTGGGTGTGGACACCGTTGCGGCGAAAGCACACCTCAGTGATGACAGGCTTGCCCTCGGGCAGCAAATACGCGCTCAGTACCAAAAAAATCTCGCTGAGACGAACACGTCGCTCACCCTTTCGACCAGCCATTATACGACGCATGACTTTTACAGTTTCAGTGAAGCAAATGATGACAGCGATCCAGACCAGCACGTGCATAACCGGCGTAACCGCACACAGTTCAGTTTGACGCAGGATCTCGGTGCGCTGGGCAATATCAGCGCATCCTTTTACCGCCAGGATTACTGGAACGCCTCGGCGGTCGATCAAACCGTCCATCTTGGCTATTACGCAAACTACAAAGGGGTGTCGTTGAGTGTTGGGTATTATCTCACCCGCTCAAGCGCTGATGATAGCGACAACGAACGGGCGATAAACCTTAGCATCAGCGTCCCACTCAGCCGCTGGCTACCCGGCGCAACAACCAGCTACAGCCTCCACAATAACCTTGATGGCCATACTACCCGGCAGGTTTCGCTGTATGGTACGGCGCTGGCCCACGATCGCCTGAACTATAACCTCCAGCAGGGCTTCGACAACCAGGCCAATACCGCGAACAGCAACCTTGCGCTGGCTTATCACGGCGGTTATGGCAGCGCCAGTCTCGGGTACAGCCACGATCGCTATAGCAACCGCGTGAACTACGGCGCGGCAGGCGGCATTGTGGCAACACAGTATGGGGTGACGTTGAGCCAAAGCCTTGGGGATACCCTGGCGCTGATCCGCGCTGACGAGGCGTCGGACGTTCAGGTTGAAGGGGCGACCAATGTTCACACCGACTCCCGAGGTTATGCCGTGATGCCAACCTTATCGGCGTATCACAAAAACACCATTTCGCTGGATACCGAAACGCTGGCAGAAAATGTCGATCTGGACCAGAACAGCAGAACGATTGTGCCGACCAGCGGCGCGGTCGTCCTGGCGAATTACCATACCCACGTGGGCATCAGAACGCTCATCACCCTTACGGCACACGGGCGCCCGCTTCCATTTGGCGCCAGCGCGTATGTCTCGAACGGGACGTCTGCGAAATCAAGCGTCGGCATCGTTGGCGAAGCAGGACAGGTCTATCTCAGCGGCGTGCCGCTACGCGGGACCTTGCATGCCAGCTGGCGGCAGAAAGGCCAGGATATGCGCTGTAGCGCCCCATTACGCCTTCCGGATACCGCTGGCCGCACTCCGGTCACGCTTATGAACCTTCAGTGCCAATAATTTACTGAGACACCTGTGAACAATATCAACCGTTTAATCAATCTCCTGATGCTCGCTTTTTTGCTGATTCACGCTACGGCAAGGGCGTCTCAGACCTGCCCGCCGACCATGGGCGATGCGGTCATTAACTTTCAAAACTACTCGATCACTGATAACCCATCGATCCCTCCGGGGTCGATGCTTTCAGGCGCTATCCTGGGCCAGGAAAACCGCTCGTTTTATAACTGTCCTGAGGGAACCGGCCCGGTAACGATGCGCTTTGTGGCCAATAACGCCTTAACCGTAGCGCCCGTCAGCGGCGTGGCGCCGAACGGTACGGGCGCCCCGGCCTCCGTTTATGACGTGCCAGATATTCCCGGCGTCGGGTTTGCGGTGGGCATTCGCGAAACCACGCACTGTGCAGCCGAACCCGTGCATTACATCGCCTCGGGGGATGACAGCGTTGCGATTTGCAGCACAAACGATCCCTCGCAAATGGCGACCCAGTTCTTCGTCGTGTTTTATAAAACCGCGCAGGAGATTGTCTATGAACAGCCGAACAGCGGGCAAATTCGCGCAGGAACGCTGATTCTGGAGGATGCTAACGGCGCGGTGATATCTGAAGCTGGCGTGACGGTGGAAGTCGCTGCCGCCGACCTGAAAGTGCATAAATCGAGCTGTTATATCTCGGATAACAACATCACCGTTAATATGGGACAAAGTAGCGTAAGCGATCTCAACAAAGGAATGGATGGGGATAAACACCGCTTCATCATCCCTCTGGTCTGTGACGCATCCCAAACGGCAGCGGTGAAGATCGGGTTCTTTGGTCCGACTGAAAAAGACGAGCAGAATCACGATGTGCTGGCGCTAAGTCAACAGGAGAGCGCCGCTACCGGCGTGGGGATCCGCATTCTGTATGGCGATAACTACGGTGCCGCCAGAGGTACAACCGTTCCTCTCAACAGCACCGGTGTCGAACCTTTTGCCAACGCTGCCCGGCAGACCGCGTTTTCCCTGGATTACGACGCACAATATGTGCGCACCGAAACCCAGGCCACCGCGGGGCTGGCAGACAGCCTGGCGACATTTAGTCTGATATACAACTAAGCGCTACTCCAGTGCCAGCAGCGCAAAACTCGCCAGCCAGTGCCCGCCGCTGTAGTGACTGCCGACAACATGCTCCACGCTTGCCGAGAGATGGCGCGCAACGGCATCGCGTAATGGCTTCCGGGCATGATGATTTTCCGGCAGGGCGCGGGCAATGTGCTTCATACACCAGGCACGGCTGAGGTTGAGACCGTCCAGATGCGCGATTTTCGGGTCGGTGCGATCGCTCACCTCAGCCGGGTTCATGAGCGCAGAAATGGCGCCCACTTCAGGCAGAAACGCATCGAACCAGGCCGGGAAATCCTCCACCACCTTACTCATCAGCAGGGCCTCGGTCAGCGCTCCGGAGATATACTCGTCGCCACCCGGCTCATAATGCGCAGGATAATGCGTGTCCGCGAGGTAAAACCGCGTTGCCGCGTCCAGGATGGCGCGCTCAAGCGTGTCATCGTTCACCGCCCGGGCATAATCCAGCCCCAGCGCGAGCGCAAACGCCGTGTTGTAGTGCGTCCCGACGCGGATCGGATAGGTAAGCTTGCTGAGGTAATCCACCAGCCGCTGGCGAATATCCCGCGTTAACGGTTGCAGCGTCTGGTACCAGCGCTCCGCCTGCGGCAGTGACGATTGTTTCAGCTCCTGGGCCAGCGCCAGCAGCCAGCCGTAGCCATAAGGTCGCTCAAACGACGCGCGGAACGGCGCGGTAAAATAGGCCAGCTCCTTCGCCACCTTCTCGTCGGTCAGGTGTTCTTCGAAGAGAGTGATGATCTCTTCCCGACACGGCAGTTCGGGCCAGAGACGCAGGCAGCGCAGCAGCAGCCAGTAGCCGTGCACCGCAGAGTGCCAGTCAAAACAGCCGTAAAAGATCGGGTGCAGCTCGCGAGGCGGCAGAACGTCGCCGTCATCGTTGAGCAGATGCATAATGTGGTTCGGGTATTCCTGACGTAAATAGGTCAACGGCATTCTGGCGAAGGCGTCAGCCTGATGTTGCGTTAATTCCATTGCAGCTCCTTAGCGAAACACGAGGAAATACATTAAGAACACGTTCACCACCAGCAAGGTTAACGCGGTCGGGATCTGGATCTTGATAACCTGATATTTGTCTTTTAGCTCCAGCAGCGCGGCGGGCACGATGTTGAAGTTGGCGGCCATCGGGGTCATCAGCGTGCCGCAATAGCCTGCGTACATGCCGATAGCCAGCAATGGTGCCGGGTTACCGTGATGGACGTTAATCAGGAATGGCAGAGCGATACCGGCGCTTAACACCGGGAAGGCAGCGAAGGCGTTGCCCATAATCATGGTAAACAGCGCCATCCCCACGCAATAAATGACCACCAGCATGAAGCGGCTGTCCGGGTTCACAAACAGGCTGACCACCTTTTGTACCGATTCACCGGTATTCGCCACCACAAACACCCCGCCGAGCATCGCGAGCATCTGCGGCAGGATCACCGCCCAACCAATGGTATCGACCAGCCGACGCGACTGACGAACCGCATGCAGCGGCGTACCTTTTGTCAGCCACCAGCCGGTGAGGATAGCCGCCACACAGGCCACGCACAGCGCCGCCAGCGTAAGCTGCTTCTGGTCGAGCAGATAGACACCGCCAATCGACACGCCTTTCAGAAACAGCGTCCCGATGACCGTCACCACCGGGATCATCAGCGCGGGCAAGAATAGCCAGTTTTTCAGCCGGTGTGATGAGGTAACCCGCTCCTCCTCGGTGGACATTTTATAATGCCCCTTCCCGACCAGCCCGAAACCGGCCAGTAGCGCAATCACGATAACGGCGCCGCCAATAATGCGATACGCCAGCGACTTACCCAGCTCCTGCACCATCAGATCGCCAAACAGGAAGATCCCGCCAAACAGAAACCAGAACAGCGCGGTGGTATAGCGTTTCGGGTTAGCGCGATCGCGAAGGGTCATCACAACCAGCAGCATCACGACAAAGCCGATCAGGTAGTACACGCGGTTAATGGTGATAAGGGTCATCATGGTGCGATCTCCTGCGTACCCTGCTCTGCTCTCCAGGCCATCACGTCGCGACGAATGCTGGCGTCGAGGCGCAGCAGACGCGTCATATGGATGATCAGTGCCGCAATAGCGGTCGGAATGGCCCACAGGCCGATATGCAGCGGTTCGATCCCCTCGATCCCGTTCTCTTTCAGGAACGCATCAATCAGCAGTACCGCGCCAAAGGCGATAAAGATATCTTCCCCAAAGAAAACCGCGATATTGTCACAGGCGGCGGCATGGGCTTTGATTTTGTCGCGGATAGTCTGCGGCAGTTCGCCGTATTCATTCAGGGCCGCCCCTTCGGCCATCGGCGCCAGCAGAGGACGCACCGTTTGTGCGTGGCCGCCAAGCGACATCAGGCCCAGCGCAGCCGTCCCTTCGCGGGCAACAAAGTAGAGCATCAGGATACGCGCCGAGGTGGCGCTGGCGATCTTCGCGACCCAGGCCTGGGCGCGCTCTTTCAGCCCATAATACTCCAGCAGGCCAATCACCGGCAGGATCAGAATGAAAGTGGCGAGCGATCGGCTATTCACGAACTTTTCGCCAAAGGTTTCCAGCAGCATACCGAAATCCATGCCAACCAGCAGGCCCGTTGCCAGCCCCGCCACCACGACAACCAGCAGCGGGTTGAAACGCAGTGCAAAACCAATAACCACCACCGGAATCCCGATAAGTGGCAACAGTGTAGAACTGTCCATAAACGTTACCCTATCCAAAGTGAGCGTTGCGCGCCGACGGCTATTTTTTATACTTCGCAGCAGAGCGAAGCCGGTGCATTACGGCGCGCGATGTTGTGTTTTGCGTCAGGCTCCACAGAACCTGCACTAAAAAGCTATATCTGAACGTCAAAAACATGTAAACAATTTATCAATAAAATGTTCTTATTTTATCGACGGGTTTACATTCTGGAGAAAGGATCGGTATGACGACAAAGAAAACGAAAACAGCGTTAAACCACGACGACATTGCGGACGGGCGTATCGTCTCCTCCCGCCATCTCGTCTCAGAGCGGTGTGCCGAACTGTCGGAGCTGGAATACGCGTTGATCATGACCAGCAATGCGTTTAACAAATGGATGGTGCGCTGCATGACCGCAGCAGGTGAACCGGATATGGGCGCTTTCGACGTCTCGCTTCTGCACCACGTAAACCACCGCAACCGCAAGAAAAAGCTGGCCGACATCTGCTTTGTGCTGAACGTGGAAGATACCCACGTGGTGACGTATGCGCTGAAAAAGCTGGTAAAGGCGGGTTACGTCACCAGTGAAAAAGCGGGGAAAGAACTCTTTTTCTCGACGACGGAGGAAGGCAAAGCGCTGTGCATGAAGTACCGGGAGGTACGGGAAGCCTGCCTGATCAACATTCATGCGGAAAGCGGCATTCCAGGCGCGTCGATTGGTGAGACCGCGCAGTTACTCCGCGCGATCTCCTCCCTGTATGATACCGCCGCACGCGCGGCGGCCTCGCTTTAAGGACGGCGGAAAAGCGTTATGCTCCGCCCGGCCAGTTCATAATCGACGGATTCCGTGATGATTTCCCCTGTGGGGGCATCATCCGCCGTCGAAAGCTCCAGCACCCAGCCCCCTTCGCCAAACTGCGGGATCTGAAATGGCACCGTGCCTTCAAACGGGTTGAACAGCATCAGCACGTCGTGCCAGATGCCCTCTTCCTGCTCAAGATCCGGACGGCTGATGGCAAGACCAAGGGTGGAACCCTCGTCCCACTGTTCCGACTGCTGCGGTCCGCCACCGGCGTTAAACCAGCGAATCTCAAGCCCGTCGCGCCAGTTTTCACGGCGCAGCAGCGGCTGCTCAGCGCGCAGAGCAATCAACCGACGGGTAAAGTCGCGCAGCTTCTCGTCGTTTTCAGAGAGTCCTTCCCAGTTTATCCAGGAGATCTCGCTGTCCTGGCAATAGCCGTTATTATTGCCCTTTTGCGTCCGGCCAAACTCATCACCTGCCAGCAGCATCGGCGTGCCGTGGGAGAAGAAGAGCGTGGTGAGGAAGTTGCGCTTTTGCCGCTCGCGGGTGGCGATGATATCGGGGTTCTCCGTCGGCCCTTCTTCACCGTAGTTATACGACCGGTTATCGTTATGTCCGTCGTTATTATCTTCCCCGTTATCGGCGTTATGCTTCTCGTTGTAGGATACCAGGTCGTTCAGCGTAAAGCCGTCATGCGCGGTGATAAAATTGACGCTGGCCCACGGACGACGTCCGCGCAGATCGTACAAATCACCGGACCCTAACAGACGGGCGGCAAAATCGTTAGAAACGTTATCTCCCTTCCAGTATTCACGTACCGTGTCGCGGTATTTGTCGTTCCACTCGCCCCAGCCTGGCGGGAAGCCCCCCACCTGATACCCCCCTGGGCCGATATCCCACGGTTCACCGATAAGCTTCAGCTTCGACAGCACCGGATCCTGGGTCACGGCATCAAAGAAGCCGCCGCGCGGGTCAAATCCCTCCGGCTCGCGTCCGAGAATGGTTCCGAGGTCAAAGCGGAAACCGTCAATCTGCATCGATTCCGCCCAGTAACGCAGGGAGTCCATGACCATCTGCAACACGCGCGGGTGCGAGGTGTTTACGGTGTTCCCGGTGCCAGTGTCATTAATGTAATACCGGTGCTGATCCGGCATGGTGCGGTAATAGCAGAAGTTATCAATCCCCTTAAACGACAGGGTTGGCCCCAGCTCGTTGCCCTCCGCCGTGTGGTTATAGACCACGTCGAGGATCACCTCGATGCCCGCGTCATGATAAGCACGCACCATGTCGCGGAAACCCTGGATCCCCGCCGGGCCGTAATAGCGGGACGCTGGCGCAAAGAAACCGAGCGAGTTATAGCCCCAGAAGTTTTTCAGGCCGCGATCGAGCAGGTGCTGATCGTCCGGGAACCAGTGAACCGGTAGCAGCTCGACCGAGGTAATGCCGAGGCTTTTGATGTACTCCACCGAGACTTTATGCCCCATCCCCTCAAACGTACCGCGCAGTTCAGGCGGAATAGCCGGGTTAAGCTGGGTAAAGCCTTTTACGTGGCTTTCATAGACCACGGTATGCGGCCACGGGATATCGGGCCGGCGTGAGTCCTGCCAGTCAACGGCATTGGGGTCGATGACCTTACATTTGGGCGTAAACGGCGCGCTGTCTCGCGTGTCAAAACTGAGATCCAGCTCGTCGTGTCCCAGCTCATAGCCGAAGTGGGCATCGTTCCACTCAATTTCACCTACCAGTTCACGGGCATAGGGGTCAATAAGCAGCTTATTGGGGTTGAAGCGGTGACCGTTCTCCGGATCGTAGGGGCCGTAAACGCGGTAGCCATACAGCGCCCCCGGTTTCAGGTCCGGCACATAGCCGTGCCAGACCTCATGGGTATATTCCGGCAGTTCCAGACGGGCGATTTCTGTTTTTCCCGAAGGATCAAACAGACACAGCTCCACCCGCTCCGCGTGGGCGGAAAACAGGGCGAAGTTCACCCCTTTTCCGTCATAATTTGCGCCCAACTGTTGGCCATGACCGGCCCGAATTTCAAACGTTGTATCCTTTGGCATTTTTGTTCTCCTCGATTATTCGCAGGTAAGCAGAACCAACAAACATCCCTTTTCAGACGTTAAATCCAGCGTCTCTGGCAGAAGGCGACGCTCACCGGTAAACAGATCCCGGTAGTGCTTCCCGGCCAGCGCCTGGGGTATGGCCACGGTAGTATTGGCCCACAGCATCGCATTATCGGTGACGTCAAACACCAGGCGCGGCACGGCGACGATCAGCGCCTCGTCATCTTCGATGCGGGCATAAACGATCAGATTCTCCTCCCGCTCGCCGGTTACCTTCAGCGGCAGCCAGTCACCGTAGCGGAAAAGCGCGGGGTAATGTGGCCGAAGCCGTAACAGCGTGGCGGTAACGTACTGCTTCACGCTGCCGTCTCGCCAGCGTTGCGCATCGTTAAAAACGGTGCCATCCGTTACGCTGAGGTTTTCCGTCAGTGCGGCAAAATCCGGTTCGCGGCGGTTATCCGGGTCGACGAGGCTGAAGTTAAGCCCCTCGCTGCCCTGGTAGATGTCCGGTACGCCAGGCGCAGTCAGTTTGATCACCGTCTGGCTCAGGCTGTTCATTAACCCAGCCCGAATAAACGGCTGGAGTGCGGCACTGAAATCACGCAGGAACAGGGTGTTATCCGGGGAAAGCAGATGGCGCACGTAGTCCAGGACCACGCTCTCGTAACCTTCGTTGCTGTCGATCCAGTCGGTACGCTGCTTGGCCTCGCGCAGGGCTTTCTCGATAAAGCCGAGGAAACGCTCTTCCAGTGACTTAAGGCCATCACGATCCTCAGGCGACAGGGTTGCTGGCCAGACGCCCGCCAGCGCCTGGAAGATCATCCAGGTGTCGGCGGCGTTCGGCGCGGTGCCATCATTGAGGAATCGGACCTGCGTCTGGTTCATCTGCCGCCAGCGCGCCAGATTTTCTCCCCACAGATCTGGCGCTTCCGTCAGCGTATACAGACGAGCTCGTGCATCCTCGCCGCGTTTGGTGTCGTGGGTGGAGGTTCCCAGCAGCGCATCGGGCTGGCGGGCAAGTCGAATGCGCATCTCCTGATGAAAACGGGAAAGTGAAAACGCGCGCGGCGTCGGGTCGGCGCCGACTTCGTTCAGGGCCAGCTCCAGGTTATGGCGGAAGAACAGCGTATCCTCTACCGATTTCGCCATCAGCGGCCCGGTCAGCTGCTGAAAACGGGTGCGGAAAAGCGAGGCCAGCGCGTGGTCATGCTCCGGCAGATCGCCGGAAAGAATACGCACAATCAGACTCAGAGCGGGTTCAGAGGTGTTGACACTGGCGACCACGCGGCTGAGCAGCGCCACATCCGGTGGCGTCAGCCCCTGTGCGGTGCCGTAGGTGCGATACACCGGAAACGCGATAAGAAGCTCGCGCAAGGCATGGCGGATATCCTCATGCTCCACTTCGGCACCGTTATGCCCGGCCAGCTCGCTGGCTATTTTGAGCAGCGTGGTAAATTCACCTTCAAAATTACGATCGGTCATCAGGCCTTTGGCGTTGCGAAGTTCCGCCTGCCTGTCAACGGTCGTACCCAGCGTCTCGTCGTAGAGCGTCTCCAGCCGCGAGAGGTTGGTATCATCCACCAGCACTTCCGCCAGGGAGGCGATAAACTCATAGCCCGTAGTACCTGAGATGGGCCACTCCGGAGGAAGCTGTTCCCCTTTGGCGAGGATTTTTTCCACCGTGATGTAGCAATCCGGTCCGGTCGCCGCACGCAGTCGCTGCAAATAGCCCAGCGGATCGGCAAGCCCGTCCACATGGTCAATGCGCAGGCCGTCGACAACCCCGGCGTGGACAAGCTCAAGGATGAGGCGGTGCGTGTCTGCGAATACCGCCTCATCCTCTACCCGCACGCCGACCAGCCCGGTGATTTCAAAAAAGCGCCGCCATGAAAGCTGTTTCGGCGCTTCCCGCCAGGACATCAGCCGCCAGCTTTGCGCCTCGTGGATCTCAGCGATGCTCTTGCCTTCGGCATACGTGCCGGGATTAAGCGGATAGGCGGTATCATAGTAAACCAACGCCGCGCTGTCGGTGACACTGTCACGTTTCAGGGTGATAGCCCCCCGCTCCAGCTCGGCTTCAAAGGTGTCGCCAAGAAACGGCAACGTCAGCGGTCGGGACCAGTCGATATCAAAATATGCCGCATAGCGGCTCTGCCGACCATGCTCGATAACATCGCGCCACCAGCGGTTTTCCAGCGAGGTCGACATATGGTTAGGAACGATATCCAGAATCAGGCCCATTCCCGCATGCTTTAATGCTGCCGCCATGCGGTCAAACCCTTCCCGCCCGCCAATCGCCGGGTCGATTTCGTTGGGGTCGGTCACGTCATAGCCGTGGGTGGAATCCGTGGTTGCGGTGAAAACAGGTGACGCGTAAAGATGGCTAATTCCGAGGTCTTTCATATACGGAATCAGGTCTACCACGCGATCGAAGGTCATGCCGTTGCGAAACTGAATTCGGTAAGTAGAGGAAGGGATCATAGCGCTGCTTCTCCATCAGCAAAGCGAACAACAATGCTGTGCGGCGGCAGGTTTTCGACTGCCTCCGGCCAGCTAAAGATCGTTTTTCCGGGCAGGTCCGCTAAGGCGAGGGGCTTTTTGCCGATATTCAGCGCCAGCGACAGCGTACCGGACGGAAAACGCCAGCTCACGGCAACCATGCCGAGCGCCGTTTGCAGGACGTTACCCTCCACGGCGCCCCGCTGTTTCAGTAACGGGACGATAAAGCGTTGACGCAGCGCAATCAGTTCGCGCGTAACGTGCAGCCACGCCCTGCCTTCCGCCGTGTCTGCCTTGTTCCAGTCAAGCTTCGACCGCATAAAGGTATTTACGTCATTGGGATCCGGTACGGTTTCATCGTGCCCGGCATGGCCGGTAAACTCTTTCGCGCGCCCCTCCCGCACGGCTTTCGCCAGGTCGCCGTGGAAGTCGGTGAAAAAGAGGAACGGATGCGTTTCGCCATACTCCTCACCCATAAACAGCAGCGGGATATGTGGCGACAGGAGCAGCGCCGCGAACAGCACGCGCGTTTTCTCCGCCCCAGCCAGAGAGATAAGCCTCTCCCCCTGGGCACGGTTGCCGACCTGGTCGTGATTCTGAATAAAATCGACAAAAAACTGCGGTGGTTGCTCGCGACACTCTACCCCGCGCGATTTCCCGGTCTGAAGCGAGATTTCCCCCTGGTAGACAAAGCCCTCCGCCAGCGCCCGCGCCAGCTTTTTCTCCGGCTCAAAGGCAAAATCCTGATAATAGGCGTGTGATTCCCCGGTCGCGAAGACATGCGCGGCGTTGTGAAAATCATCATTCCATTCGGCGGTGAAAAGCGGCGTCTGACCATGCTCATCGCGCGGATGCAGGAAAATCACGTTGCGACTGTCTTCGGTGGTCAGATGGATATGCCGATCCGGAAAGGCGTCGCGGATCCGTTGCGCTATCTCGGGAAGAATATGGGTCTCAGCGTCGTCATGGATCTGGTCGATGGCGTCGAAGCGCAGACCGTCAAGATGATACTCCGAGAGCCAGAATAACGGCGCCTCAGAGATGTATTGCCGGACGGCTTCAACCTCATAGGCTATACCGTTGCCCCACGGGGTCATACGATCCTGATGGAAAAACGCCGGCGAGAGCAACGGCAGGTAGTTCCCTTCCGGGCCAAAGTGGTTGAGTACAATATCCAGCACCACGGAAAGCCCGAGCGCGTGGGCGGCATCGATGAAGGCATGAAAATCATCCGGTGTGCCATAAGCTGAGTGCGGGGCATACAGCAGTACGCCATCATACCCCCATCCGCGCGCGCCCCCGAACTGGGACACGGGCATCACTTCCAGTTGCGTAATACCCAGTTCGGCCAGATAAGGCAATTTATCGATGGCCGCCCTGAAGGTTCCTTCCCCGGTGAAGGTGCCGATATGCATCTCGTAGATCACCGTCTCTTCCCATGGCCGCCCTTGCCATTCCCGCTGTGCGGGCAGGTTGTGACGCGGGTCGATTACCACCGACGGGCCGTTGACGTCAGCCTGTTGCGCGCGCGAGGCCGGATCCGGCACCGCCATTCCATCCTGTGAAACAAACTGATACGGCGTACCGTGTCTGACGCCGGGCACGTCAACCTGAAACCAGCCATCGCCCACCGCCGCCATCGGAATGTCGGTATCGGTTAAACGCAACGTGAGATCTTTCTGCCCTTCTGCCCAGACGCGAAAACGTACAACGTCATCGGAAATAAACTCAGCACCCCAGTGCCTGCGACATGTTCTGAATTCCATTCATTGTCCTCGAATGACCACATTTTACGCGGAACGAAATACAAGCTTAGACCAGGATGAACAGAGTGTTATGCCAGCAGGGTATGCCGCTTCGTCTATTATCTATTTATAACTCCCACTTAAGGAATACTATGCATATTCGAAAAGGATTAAGCACCGACCTCGCCCGTCTTGAATGTTGTGATTTTTCTTTTACGGTCGATGAGATTGCCAGAGAGCCTTTTCTCAATGGTGATTTGCATATCGAGGCGCTAACCGATCCTTATCATAAAACCTATGAACTGGATCTCCAGACGCTGGAAAATCATTGCGTTAATCCCGATTCAATATTTCTTATCGCCGAAACGGATGACGGTGAAATCGCCGGTTTTATTACCGCGTCCTGCAACTGGAATAAATTTATTTCGGTGGATTACATTGCCGTGGAGCGTTCAAAACGCCGAACGGGCGCGGCGCACAAGCTGATGTCTGCCACCCACGTCTGGGCGCGAAGCCTCAATGCGCCCGGCTTACGGCTGGAGACGCAGAACGTTAATGTTTCTGCCTGCCTTTTCTATCGTCACTATGGATTTATTCTGGGCGGTTACGATCGTTACCTTTACAACGCCCTGCCGGAAAAAGATGAGGTCGCCCTTTTCTGGTATTACATGCTGGCTTGAGAAAATATTTTATATCCGCCACTGGAATATAGATTTGTCTGAATTTGTCAATTTTGCCCGCTTACGTTTAATTAACGACTAATCTTGGAATTCACTATTAAGGAGGCCGGTATGTCTACAGGAAATAATCACACGCTGCATTACCCTCGTCCACCGTTTGCAGAACAACCGCAAAGGGCTCCCGGGCTGGCATCGGAAATGAAGCCAATACCGGATCATGGTGAAACAAGTTATATCGGGTCAGGAAAACTGGCAGGAAAAAAAGCGCTGATTACCGGCGGTGATTCCGGCATTGGTCGCGCGGTAGCCATCGCCTATGCCCGTGAAGGTGCAGATGTCGCTATTGGCTATCTGCCGGAAGAGGAGTCCGATGCGGCATCGGTCATTGCGCTGATTCAGGCCGAAGGCCGTAAAGCGGTCGCCATTCCCGGCGACATTCGCGTGGAGTCCTTCTGCGACACGCTGGTGGAAAAAGCCGTTGCCGAACTGGGCGGCCTGGATATCCTGGTGAATAACGCCGGACGCCAGCAGTACTGTGAATCTATCGACGATCTCACCACGGCAGATTTTGACGCGACGTTTAAGACCAACGTCTATGCCCCCTTCTGGATCACCAAAGCTGCGCTGCGCCATTTGCAGGAAGGTGCCGTGATCATCAACACCACTTCCGTTCAGGCGTTTAAACCGAGCGCGATCCTGGTGGACTATGCGCAGACCAAAGCCTGTAACGTGGCCTTTACCAAGTCTCTGGCCCAGCAGCTGGGACCGCGTGGTATTCGGGTAAATGCCGTCGCGCCAGGTCCATACTGGACGCCTCTTCAGTCCAGCGGCGGTCAGCCTCAGTCTAAAGTTCAGAAGTTCGGGGAAGATACGCCCCTGGGGAGACCGGGTCAGCCGGTTGAAATCGCACCGCTGTATGTGCTGTTTGCCTCCGATTCCTGCTCATACGCTTCCGGGCAGGTGTGGTGCTCTGATGGCGGTACCGGCGTGCTGTAAAGCATCCTCTCAGACCTATCCATTTCATGGATAGGTCACATTCACTCCCCTGCTGTTCTCAAAAATCGCAGTTGAACTATGATGAACTTACTATTGAGGAGCCCATCATGTTTACTGTGAAAAAACTTGTGATATCAACCCTGTTGACCGGTTCAGTTTTATTCTTTCCAGCGATCCACGCGGTGGCCAGCGTTCCGCAACATGTGGTGAAACAGCAGGCTGGCGGCTACAGCGTTCAGGTTGGCGACACGATTATCACCGCCTTTACGGACGGCAGCGTGCCGCAGGATCTGCACGCCTTACTGCGCCGGACGACGGCGGAAAATACCGATGCGTTACTGGCCAAAAACTTCCAGGCCAATCCGGTGGAAGCATCGATTAACGCGTTTTATATCGCTTTGCCCGGTCACAAAATCCTGGTGGATACCGGTTCCGGTCAGCTCTTTGGCCCCGGCAAAGGCGGGCGGCTAATTGAAAGCCTGGCGACCCAGGGCATCAAACCCGAAGATATTACCGATGTTCTAATCACCCATGCGCACTCCGATCACGCCGGTGGTCTGGTCAAAGACGGTCAGCGCGTGTTTACCCACGCGCAGGTCTATGTCGGCAAACCGGATATCGATTTCTTCTTTAACGTCGAGAACCAGAAAAAATCGGGCTATGACCAGAACTACTTCGATGTCGCGCACAAGACATTAAAGCCTTATCTGGATGCCGGAAAAGTGAAGACTTTCTCAGGCACCGAACAGCTTCTGCCGGGCATCAGCGGTACGGTTCACCCGGGCCACACCCCAGGTTCCGCGTTTTACACGCTGGAGAGCAAAGCTGAAAAAATTACCTTTGTCGGCGACATCATCCACGTCGCCGCAGTTCAGTTCCCGCAGCCCAACGTGACGATTGCTTACGATGAGGATCAGGACGGCGCCGCCCGGGTGCGCAACGCAGCTTTCGCTGAGTTTGTGAAAAACAAAGATCTGATTGCGGCGCCACATCTGCCTTTCCCCGGGATCGGCTATGTGACGAAAGGTGAGCGGGAAGGCTATGCGTGGGTCCCGGTGACCTATACCAACCGTGACGCAAAATAAGATGTCCCCCTCCGATATGGATATGGACCTGATCCTGACGCTGGATGCGTTACTCAGGGACCAGAATATCACCCATGCGGCCGCGCGGCTGGGCATCAGCCAGCCAGCAATGTCTGCCCGCCTGGCACGCCTGCGCGTGTTGTTTGGTGAGCCGCTGTTTGTCCCTTCCCCACACGGACGTGGGGTGTTACCGACGCCGCGCGCCGAAGCGTTAAGGCCGCAGGTCGCGACGGTTTTGCAGGGCATAGCGGCGATGCTTGAACCCACCACGTTCAACGCGCAGAACAGCAACCGCACCTTTGTTATTGCCCTGCACGAAAACCCGGCGCTAATGCTGGGGGCAGAGTTGCAGAATCAGATTAGCAGTGCGGCACCAGGTATCCGCCTGCGTTTTGCGCTCCCGGAAACCCAGCTGCTGTCAGCGCAGATGGAAAATGGCGATGTGGATATTTATATCGGCGTTAACGCGGGGGCGCACGATGCATGGGTCAGACGCAAACTTTTTGACGATGAATATGCCACAGCCCAGCGGAAAGGCCATCCGCGCGGTACGGGGCCGGTGGATCTGGAAAGCTATTGTAGTCTTTCACACCTGGTGGTTTCATCCGAGGGCGACCCGTTCGCGGGCTTTGTCGATCAGCATCTGGCGGGGCTTGGCCACCAGCGTAACGTGGTGATGTCGACGCAAAGCTATGCGATGGCGCCTGCGATTGTTGCCGGTACCGATTTGCTCTGCACCCTACCCAGACGCATGTTGCTACGCTTTACGCAAACGCTTGATATTTTTCCGCCACCGCTGGATCTCCCGCCGATCGTCATCGGTATGTACTGGCACCCGAAAAACAGTCAGGATCCGGCTAATCGCTGGCTGCGAGAACAGCTTCTTCAGGCCGCCGGACGTCAGGTATGATCGAGGATACTCAGCAATTTTTTCAGCACCTCAGAGCGAATAATCCGGTGGCAAACCAGCGTCAGCTCGCTCTCCCGGAGTCGGTCAAGAATATCCACAAAGACGACATTTTGTACGCATATCGCCTTCGCTGAAGCTGGCAGCATGGCGATACCAAACCCTGCCGAGACAAGGCTTATCACCGTGGGGACATCGGTGGCATTTTGCACAACGTCAGGCTGTATGCCAGCGCTGTGGCAGGCATCATAGAAATATTGCTCCAGCCCCATCCCCTCCGGGTCGCGCAGGGCGATCCACTTCTCCTCTTTCACCGACGCAAGCGTCAGCGCGGCGGAGCCCGCCAGACTGTGTTGACGAGGTAAGGCCAGCACGGCTTTTTCCGTTGTAAAAGGACGGCTTTGCAGATCGTCAGGCAGCAGCGGTAACGGGGCACGAATAATGGCCACATCCAGCTGGTTGCTTTGCACGCCGGTATAAAGGGTTTGCACGTTTCCCGTCATCATGGAAAGGCTGATGGCTGGCCATTTCTCATGTAAAAGC
Organism: Enterobacter cloacae complex sp. XAL002; assembly: GCF_049236805.1. Classification (NCBI taxonomy): domain Bacteria; kingdom Pseudomonadati; phylum Pseudomonadota; class Gammaproteobacteria; order Enterobacterales; family Enterobacteriaceae; genus Enterobacter; species Enterobacter cloacae complex sp. XAL002. The sequence goes on along the minus strand of NZ_JBMKJN010000007.1, from coordinate 114,719 downwards.
CGCAGCGCGTCGGGCAGCTTACTGTCGAATATCGCGCTTGAAACGCATCCGAGATTCAGCACGCCCTGTTCCCCTCTGGCCGTCTGTCTGGCATCCAGAATCGCCTGATCGGTCATAAAAATCGCCACTCTGGCTTTACTGAGAAACGCCTCACCGGCTGGCGTCAGCGTCAGGCGACGATTCGCCCGGCTAAAGAGCACTACCCCCAGACGATCTTCAAGCGTTTTGATTTGCTGGCTTAGTGCCGGTTGCGCCATGTTAAGGAGCTCCGCCGCACGATGCATGTGAAGCTCTTCCGCCACCACGATAAAATTGCGCATCAGTCGAAACTGCATACTGTGCCTTCATTATTGATAATAAAATTCATATTAAAATAGCACAAATGATGCAATTGATAGCCTTCTTCGTCCGGTTAAGAATGGATGCAATCATCCGAGGGGGAAAATATGGAAAACCACATCAACGATCTCAGAAGTGCTATCGAACTGCTTAAACGCCATGAAGGTCAATACCTTGAAACCAGCCATCCGGTCGATCCTGACGCGGAGCTGGCGGGTGTGTACCGGCACATTGGTGCTGGCGGCACGGTAAAACGTCCGACGCGCATCGGCCCGGCCATGATGTTTAACGCTATTAAGGGGTATCCCGACTCCCGTATTCTGGTCGGTATGCACGCCAGCCGCGAGCGGGCGGCGCTCCTGTTGGGCTGCGAGCCCTCTGAACTGGCAAAACATGTCGGCCAGGCCGTGAAAAACCCGATTGCTCCCGTTGTGGTCCCGGCTGCCCAGGCGCCGTGTCAGGAGCAGGTGTTTTATGCCGACGATCCGGACTTCGATCTGCGTAAATTGCTTCCGGCACCGACCAACACGCCGATAGATGCCGGTCCGTTCTTCTGTCTGGGGCTGGTGCTGGCAAGCGATCCGGAAGACGCCTCGCTGACCGATGTCACTATTCACCGTCTTTGCGTTCAGGAGCGCGATGAGCTTTCCATGTTCCTTGCCGCGGGCCGCCATATTGAAGTGTTCCGTAAGAAAGCCGAAGAGGCGGGCAAACCCTTGCCGGTCACGATCAATATGGGTCTCGATCCCGCTATCTATATTGGCGCCTGTTTCGAAGCCCCTACCACGCCCTTCGGCTACAACGAGCTGGGTGTCGCCGGCGCGTTACGTCAGGCCCCCGTCGAGCTGGTGCAGGGTGTGGCCGTAAATGAAAAAGCGATTGCGCGGGCGGAAATAATCATCGAAGGCGAACTGCTGCCGGGCGTTCGTGTAGAAGAAGATCAGCATACCCACACCGGGCACGCGATGCCGGAATTTCCCGGCTACTGCGGGGAGGCTAACCCCTCCTTACCGGTAATCAAAGTGAAGGCCGTCACGATGCGTCATCAGGCGATCCTGCAAACCCTGGTAGGACCGGGCGAAGAGCACACCACGCTGGCCGGTTTGCCAACGGAGGCCAGCATCCGGAATGCGGTGGAAGAAGCCATCCCCGGTTTCCTGCAAAACGTCTATGCGCATACCGCTGGCGGGGGCAAATTCCTTGGGGTATTGCAGGTGAAAAAACGCCAGCCTTCTGACGAAGGGCGTCAGGGTCAGGCGGCCCTCATCGCGTTAGCCACCTATTCCGAGCTTAAGAACATTATTCTCGTCGACGAAGACGTGGATATTTTCGACAGCGACGACATTTTGTGGGCGATGACGACCCGTATGCAGGGCGATGTCAGCATCACCCATCTGCCGGGGATCCGCGGTCACCAGCTCGATCCGTCTCAGGCACCGGACTACAGTCCCTCCATTCGTGGCAACGGGATCACCTGCAAAACGATTTTCGACTGTACGGTGCCCTGGGCGCTAAAATCCCGCTTTGAGCGTGCGCCCTTTATGGAGGTAGACCCGACGCCGTGGGCACCTGAACTGTTTAAAAAATAGTATTAACCGGAAATCCTCTTCACCCTTTACGGGTGAAGAACCTCACGCTGAAATTGCCGCGTCCCCTGCTTTCTTGTAACCTTTGAGCGTTTATCACATCCCCATAAAAAATGAGACTACCGGACGCCTATGACAGCACATATTTCCAACGATCCTTTGCATGGCGTAACGCTTGAAATGCAGGTTAACGCGCTGGTTGCGCGATATGGCTGGAATGAACTGGGCAACCGAATCAAAATCAACTGTTTTCGCAAGGACCCGAGTGTAAAATCGAGTCTGAAGTTCCTGCGCCGGACCCCATGGGCGCGGGCGGAAGTTGAAGCCCTCTACCTCGACTCCCTTCACGATGACGGTAACGAGGAACAGGACGAACCGGCGTTTAATCCCTGGACGGATGGCCGGACACCCAGGAGCTAACACGCAAATGATGCGACACGTAAAACGGACTGGCGCGCTGCTTGGCTGCGCGCTTTTACTGGTAAGTTGCACTTCCAAACCACCCAAATCACTCGTTACCCCGCTGCCGCAGGCGAAACCTGTACAGCAGACTAACGAACCCATGCGCGGGATCTGGCTGGCGACCGTCTCCCGTCTCGACTGGCCCCCCGTGTCATCGGTGAATGGCCGCAGCGCGGACCAGCGTATCGCCCAGCAACAGAAGGCGCTGACGGACAAGCTCGATAAGCTGAAAAAGCTTGGGATCAACACCGTCTTCTTTCAGGTAAAACCGGACAGTACGGCGCTGTGGGCCTCTGAAATACTGCCGTGGTCAGATACCCTGACCGGGACTATCGGGGAAGACCCCGGTTACGATCCGCTCCAGTTTATGCTGGATGAAGCGCACAAGCGCGGGATGAAGGTTCACGCCTGGTTCAACCCTTACCGCGTCTCCACCAACACGAAGCCGTCGACCATCGCGGCGCTTAACCGTACCTCGTCGCTTCATCCCTCCAGCGTCTACGTCCAGCATCCGGAGTGGCTCCGCACATCGGGGGATCGTTTTGTTCTCGACCCGGGCATTCCCGAGGTGCGGGACTGGATAACCCAGGTGGTGATGGAAGTGGTGAATCGCTACCCTGTCGACGGCGTTCAATTCGATGACTATTTTTACACCGAGACGCCGGGCTCAACCCTGAACGATGCCTGGACCTTCAGGCGCTACGGCGAGGGATTTGCGTCGAAAGCTGACTGGCGTCGGCACAATACGCAGCAGCTGATTGTGCAGGTATCAAGGGCGATCAAGCAGGCAAAGCCTGAGGTTGAATTTGGCGTCAGCCCGGCGGGAGTCTGGCGCAACCGCTCCTTCGACCCGGCAGGATCGGACACGCGCGGTGCCGCAGCCTACGATGAATCCTACGCCGATACGCGAAAATGGGTACAGCAGGGTTTACTGGATTACATTGCGCCGCAGATCTACTGGCCCTTCGCCCGCGACGCGGCACGATACGATGTGCTGACAAAATGGTGGGCTGACGTGGTGAAACCGACCCATACCCGCCTGTATATCGGGATCGCGTTCTACAAAGTGGGCGCGCCTTCCAGAAACGAACCGGACTGGACGGTGAACGGCGGCGTACCGGAGCTGAAAAAACAGCTCGACCTCAACGATTCACTGCCAGACGTAAAAGGCACCATCCTGTTCCGTGAAGACTATCTTAACCAGCCGCAGACGCAGGAGGCCGTAAATTACCTCCGGGGGCGCTGGGGTAGTTGACTGACAAAAGGCAGAAACGTCCTGTTTCTGCCTTTTTTTACGGCTTCGGCCCGAACATCGCCTCAAGCTGTTTTGCGTCTGGCATGCCCACGACCTGCTGCAGTTCGTTTTGCTCATTCAGGTAATAAATAGCCGGTGTGGCATTCGCGCCGAGACTGTCCATAAGCGTCTGGTGATTTTGCAGGATCTCAACGGTTTCCCGTGAAGCCGCCCCTTCAGGTTTAGGCAGCTTTTTACCGCCGGACAGCTCGTACTCTTTCCAGGCCGACACCGGATCTTTGGCATTCAGGATCGCGGAGGCGTTACGCCCGCTGTTCGGGTTAAGAAACGCAACCAGCAGCGTGTTGAGCTGGACCTTGCCGGCCTTCACCCACGGCTGCGCTTCAGCCCAGAACTGCTTGCAGTACGGGCAGAACGGGTCGGCAAAAACAAAGACTTTGCGCGGGGCGCTCTCCGCGCCCTCTTTCAGCGGATGCGCCGCATTGAGCTTTTTCCACATCTCGCGGCCCATCGGGGCGTAGATCTCTTTCTGGAAAAAGGCCTCGCTGAGGTTGGTTCCCTTCTCATCATACAGATAGCCAGACACCACGTGCTTTCCGTCAGGGGTCAGAAAGAGCGTCACGCCCATGTCCTGATACTGCCCCAGCCACGCTGGCGCGCCGCCGGGGGCATCAATTTTCTTAATGATTTTGATATCCTGCTGCTCACTGAAGTGCTTTACCACATCCGGAAGCGACTCCTCTGCCCTGACCAGCCCTGAAAACAGCAGAGCAGAGAGTAACAGCATCTTTTTCTTTGCTAACAGTTGAAGCATAACGACCCCTCTAAGATATTGTTTTTCAGAGTGGTCGAACTTTATTGCCCTGTCAACGCTTCATAAATATCCTTGAGGCGACTACGCAAAAATCGCACGGCTTTGTGTTTGCGGGATAATAACGCCTGCACGCTGTCGCCCGTTTCCTCCGCCAGCGCCTTCATGGTGTATCCTTCAAATTCCGTTTTTTCAAACACCTCGCGCTGTGGTGGCGGCAGTTCCGACAGGGCTTGCCCCAACTCTTCCCACAGCAGCATGTTGAGATACTCCTCCTCCGGGGTTTGCGGTACGCCGAATAACGTTTCTGCAATCTCCTGCTCCGGAAAGTCCTCGTCATCTGCCGTCAGGTACCCCGGCAGTGAAACCTCATGCTTTTTTCGCGCCCGGTCGATCATCTCATTTCGCGCGGCGCGAAACAGCCAGGCGGCGACGTTCTCCACCGGTTGTTCCACTTTCATCAACTGCCAGGTCACTTCCTGAAGAATATCATCGACATCATCACGAACCGCAGTCCGTCCGCGAATGAAGGCTTTTAGCCGTGCGCGGCAGGCATTGAGTGCCGAGATCAGTAATGATTCCCCCGCCTCACCGGCTTTCATATCGCTCACTCGGCTTCCGGCGCTTTCGCAGCGTTATCATCTCGCTTCTCATCCCGGTCATCGTGCCACCGGCAATGACCATGACGCCCAAATCCCGCCCGACGCTGCTGAATGAAGGCTTCACGTTGTTCGGGGGTCATATTCATCCATTGTGCGTGCATACGGCGGTGTGCACCGAACATGCCTGGACGAAAACCCAGCCCACCGAAAAGAATGCGGCTCAGCAGCAGGATCCCCAGCGCCTGCAAGAAGCCAATGGCTTTAACCCCCAGGATGGCCGGGAGCAACGCGTTCCACAGGGACATGACCAGCAGGCCAAGCACCACGAACAGGACTGCGCCTATCACGATGCCCTTGTACATACGATGGCGGCCCAAACCACGCCCGTGACCTTTTCCGTGCATATCAAAATTTCTCATGTGTACCTCGTTTATGTTGAATGATTATGGTCTCTGATGAGGTAGACGGATGAGGAACAGAAATATTGCCGGGGAAAGATAAAATTTATGTGATAGCGGCTTTGTACGGATAACAGTAATGGCTGAAGGAGATTGTGCAGCGGCTGCATGCAGACATTAAAAAAAGGCTCCAACAGGAGCCTTCCTCATTTAATCACGCAATTGCCGGCAGACGAAAACTCGAAATACTCTGCGACAGCTGCTGCGCCTGCTCCTCCAGCGAGGCCGCGGCTGCGGCGGATTGCTGCACCAGCGCCGCGTTCTGCTGGGTCACACCGTCCATCTCCGTTACGGCCTGCCCAACCTGACCAATTCCACGGCTCTGCTCTTCTGAGGCAACCGAAATCTGTTCCATCAGCGTATGCACTTTATTCACAGAGCTGATAATAGAATCAATCACCTCTCCCGAACGATTCACCAGTTCCGCACCGTTTTTCACGCTGGAAACAGACTGGGCGATAAGGCTTTCGATATCCTTCGCCGCCACCGCGCTTTTCTGGGCCAGGGTGCGCACTTCACTTGCCACCACGGCAAATCCTCGCCCCTGTGTACCGGCACGCGCCGCTTCAACGGCCGCGTTCAGCGCCAGAATATTAGTCTGGAAAGCAATACTGTTGATGACACTGGTGATGTCCTCAATACGCTTCGAGTTGGACGCGATAGTATTCATCGTTTCGATGACTTCACGGGTTACCGCTTCACCGGTATGGGCATTTTTCACGGCATCCTGCACCAGCTTACCGGCCTGGAACACGTTATCGGTGTTATTCGCCACCGTCGCGCTCAGCTCTTCCATGCTGGCGGCCGTCTGGGTCAGGGCAGAAGCCTGTTGCTCGGTACGGGAGGCCAGGTCGATATTGCCGGAAGCAATTTCCTGCGCCGCATGCGTTACGGTGTGGCTGGCATCGCGCACCTGAGAAATGGTGGAGAGCAGCGCCTGGCGCATCTGCTCCATCGAGGACATCAGGTGATCGATTTCATTCCCGGAATCACGCTTGATCGGTACCGGTACGTCCAGCTTCCCGGCCGCAATCTGTCGACAGTGCTCGCGCGCCAGGTTCACTGGCGCAAAGACCACGCGTTTCATCAGCAGGCTGACGATGAGGATCACCACCACGAACAGCACCGCAATGCAGGCGATAATAACCAGACCCGACACAAAATTATGGCTCGCATCCTCGTTCAGCGTTTTGGCGTACTTCTGGTGAACGGAGAGAACCTGATCGAGCACAATTTCATATTGGCGATCGAGTTGAGACACCACGGGAATAAGAGCGTTGAACCGCGACACATCGTGAGCGGCGGCAGCGGCAATCAGCGGTGCCAGTCCCTGGTTACGGTAGTTTTGCCACGCCTCCTGGTAGGCAGTGACCAGCGGGGCTTCGTCCTGCAAACGCGGCGAGGCCATAAACGCCGAAAATGCACTATCGGCTTTGGTCAGCGCCTCTTTAACCGAGGCCAGTTTCGCAGACGAGTCGGTGGCGTCCCCCGCTTCCACCATTTTTACATACTCCATAACCCTGACGCGCAGGGTTCGGCTATGGTTAATGGGATCAATAATGGACAGGACTACCTGAATTTCTTTGTTCACATTATCCAGCGAAGTATTACTTTTAATGATGAGCCCAACGCTGGTGATGGTGCTGGCCACAAAGAAGAAAAGCAGAGAAAACAGGATAATCAGGGATGATTTTTTCAACGACATAACACACCTCAGGGATTTAATTTCCCTTTGGTTATCGGCTGAATACGATCTTTAATTAATTAAAGTTATTGATATATCCGTCAGACGTTACCCTGTCACTCCACGGCCTTGTACCGCCGTTGCAGTGTGGCATCCAGTTTACGCTGGATCGGCTCCGGCGTTTCCCCTTCAATCAGTTTGCCAATCAGATCAAAGCAGTGCCAGGCGAGCTGACGGTTATCCTGTCGAACGGTATCGACAGGAATGGTCAGAGAATCATAGAGATAGTGATCGTCAAAGCTGGCCAGACGCATATCGCTTTGCAGCAGATTATGTTGCCCCATATAGCGCAACACCCCTTCCAGCAGACCGCAGGCGGCGGTAAAAAGGGCTTTTGGCGGGCGGCCCAGGCGCGCGCAAAGTTCGGCAAACATTTCGTAGCCGGAGCTCGGATGGTAATTACCATGAATAATCCACTCCGGACGTAGCTCGACGCCAGCGTCACGCAGCCCCTGCTTAAACCCTTCCAGACGGTCACGCGTCGGGGAAAGCCGCGGCTGGCCGCCGAGGAAGTAGAACTCATCCGGATGCTGGCGCGCAATGTCGGCCACCAGCGTGGCGGTCGGGGTAATTGAATCGGTGAGGACCAGCGGCAGAGAACTGTCGTTCATATGACGGTCAAAGAGCACAACGGGCAACTGCTCGCTCAGCTTTTGATAATCCGCGTCGTTGAGCATGCTGGAGGCGACAATCAGCCCGTCCACCTGCCGGGCCACCATGTTATTGACCACCACCGTCTCCTGGCCCGGATTTTCATCGCTACAGGAGATCAGCAGTTGAACACCCGCCTCGCGGCAGAGGGTCTCCAGCTCATGAGAAAAAACGGCAAACCCGTAGTTGGTGATTTCCGGCACCACCAGACCAATGGTGTGGCTGCGGTTGTCCCGCAGCGAACGGGCGTGAATACTGGGCTGATAATGATGTTCTTTGGCAATCGCCAGCACACGCTCGCGTGTCTCCTCCGCCACCCGAAGCTCTTTGCTGCGGCCGTTCAGAACCAGACTGGCGGTGGCTTTTGATACCCCCGCCAGCTCCGCGATATCTTTAATGGTGACGCGTTTTGTTTTTCTCACAACGACTTAGATCCGGCTGCCAAAACCCCTATTCTATCATGCAGCTGCGCAGCGACCAGTAGCGTAATGTGATGTCGGACGCACCTTCGAAGCGAACCTGGGCCGGATGGTCAGGAAAATAGCGGCTGCTCATGACGCCTTCACCGTGATTGATGAAAATTTCGACGCTGGAACGGTCACACAGCACGCGTAAATGATGAACAGAGCCCTGCCAGTAGCGGGTCAACGTCTCTCCGGTTTCCAGGCTGGCGCGTTCCAGACGGCTTCCCGCATCATCCACAATCAGCCGCAACGTGCCGGCAAAATCCACGTTTACGCACGATGCGCTCAGTTCGAACTCAAGACGCGTTCCCTCCAGCACCGGGGCATCGCTGGCGCGTCCCTGCCAGTGATGTTCATCCTCGCGCAGCGTTTCCAGCTCTCGGACCGGCGTTTGCCAGAGCTTACCGTCGCGGTAGCGCAGCTCGCGCGGACAGGTCATCTGGTGGATCCAGCCGTGCACCCGTGTAGGCTGGAGCATCTCTTCGCCGTCCGGCACGCCCATCCAGCCGATGAGGATGCGGCGGCCGTCTTCTGCCACCGTGGTTTGCGGCGCGTAAAATTCGAAACCGGCATCAAGCTCATGCAATTCGTCGTGCGCAAATGCAGGCGTTTGATAATCAAATGCCCCACTCATCCAGACGGCCGGATAGGTGTTGAGATAGCGATGCGGTTCGCGCGCCAGCCCCTGTGGGCAGCAGATTAAGACGTGTGTGCCATCAAGCGCAAACAGATCCGGGCACTCCCACATATAGCCCGCGTCCGTGAGCCCATTGACGCCGTGACCGGCGATTTCGCCGCAGGACGCCCAGGTGTGCAAATCGGCTGACGTAAACAGCAGCACCTTGCCGCGCTTATGCTGATCCTGCGCCCCGAGCACCATGTACCACTGCCCGTCATGGCGCCACACTTTCGGGTCGCGGACGTGCCCGGTATACCCGTCCGGCAGGGGCAACACCGGTCCCAGTTTGGCAAACGTGCCGTCGTCATTTTGCACCGCCAGACACTGCCAGGCGGTGCGGCCGCCATCGTCAAACTTAACGTTGCCGGTATAGCACAGGGTCAGCACGCCGTTGTTATCCACGGCGCTGCCGGAGTAACAGCCATTGCGGTCATACTCTTCGTCAGGCATCAGCGCCATTGGCTCGTGCTGCCAGTGCACCAGATCTGCTGAGCTCCAGTGTCCCCAGCACTTGTAGCGATGATCGCAGCCCAGCGGGTTCCACTGATAAAACAGATGGTAACGTCCGGCAAACCAGATAAAGCCGTTCGGATCGTTCATCAGCCCCGTCACCGGCGCAGGATGCCACTGCGGATAGTGGCTGTCCGCTTGCGCACGCGGCTGGCCTTGCATAACGGCCTGCAACACGGCAGGCCAGCGGGAAGGTAAGGTCATTATTCAGAGTCCGTTTTATATTTCAGCAGCAGAGAGACGGTGAACGCCACGCCAAAGGCAATCACCATGCCGATAATATAGTTGAGCAGCGAGCTGGCCTGAACGATCGCCATACCGGGAAGCGCCGTCAGGCCAACGGCGGTCATGTAGACATGCACCGACACCACCCAGGCACCGCCCGCCGCACCACCGATCAGCGCCGCGATAAACGGTTTCACGAAACGCAGGTTGATGCCAAAAATTGCCGCTTCGGTGATGCCCAGCATCGCGGAAAACGCCGACGGTAAGGTAATGGCTTTGATTTTGGCATCACGGGTTTTGAACCACACCGCCAGACATGCCCCGCCCTGCGCCACGTTCGCCATCGCCCAGATCGGCAGCAGGAAGTTCACGCCAATCGACGGGTTACCCAGCAGTCCGGCCTCAATAGCGTGGAAGCTGTGGTGAATGCCGGTAATGACAATCACCGAATAGAGCCCACCAAACAACAGCCCGGCCAGCCAGCCCGCGTGGGCAATCAGGGTGCTAAGAATAAAGGAGATCCCGTCGCCCAGCGCGCGTCCCGCCGGGCCAATAATCAACAGCGCGATAAAGCCGGAGATAATGACGGTCAGGAACGGCGTCAGGATCAGATCTAACGCATCCGGGATCGCCCGGCGAAGCTGTTTTTCCACAATGCTCATAAACCACACCGCCAGCAGTACCGGGAAGACGGTTCCCTGATAGCCAATCATGGCGATTTCAAGACCGAAGAAGTTCATGGTGTGGAAGCCGGACGCTACGCCCCAGGCGTTGGTCAGCGCCGGATGAGTCAGGATGCCGCCGAGCGTTGCGCCCAGATACGGGTTGCCGCCAAACTCCCGCGCGGCGGTGAAGCCAATCAGGATCGGCAGAATAATAAACGCCGCCGAGCTGCACATATCCAGCATGATATAGAGCGCGTTATCCGGATTAACCCAGCCGTAGGTTTTAACCATCCCGAGCAGGCCCATCAGCAGACCCGAGGCCACGATCGCCGGAATAATCGGCACGAAGATGTTGGAGAGCAGACGCGCGATGCGCTGGAACGGGTTCAGCTTGCGGGCTGCAATATCCGCCGCTTCCGATTTACTGGACTCGCTAATCCCTGCCGCCTGAATAAACGCGGTGTAAACCTTATTCACCACCCCGGTGCCGAAGATCACCTGCATCTGCCCGGCATTTCGAAAACAGCCTTTCACGCCTTCAACCTTGCCGATAGCCTGCTGGTCGGCAAGCGCATCATCGACCAGCACCAGACGAAGGCGCGTGGCGCAATGTGCCGCGCTGGCAATGTTCTCTTTGCCACCGAGCAGCGGAATCAGCTCGCGCGCAATATGATTAAAATCCATAGATACCTCTTCCTGACCTCTTTTTATGATGTTCGAAACGCCCCCGCAATGCGGGAGCGTGAAGGGTTAAAACCAGGTTTCCATCTGCACCCCAAAGTTCCATTCTCCACCCGCGTTGAAGCCGCTGCTGCCAAAGGCGTCATCGCTGGCGTAGTTATCCAGCTTGCTGCTCCAGTCCATCCAGGTGGCGAACAGGCGCAGCTCCGGACGGCTGAAGAAATCGCCAATCTTGCCCGCCTTTAACGTCGGGGCAAAGGTCAGCTTGTAGAAGCTACCGTTAACCGCATTGCGATCCTTGTAGCCTTCCGGGTTTAAATCCATGTATTGATAGCTGCCCTCGAACGCGAGGGCGAAATTCTGGGTCACCTCTTTGATCAGACGCGTATTGAGCGTGACCCACTCATAGCTGTCGCCCTTCACGTAGCGGTCCTTACTGCTTTGCGCGAGTACGGCGGGCGCAATGTGCCAGCCACCGCCCAGCGGCGTGACACCGTAACTTGCAAAACGCCAGGTATCGGCTTCTGACAGCAATGCGCCGTCTGCACCAATGCTTTTCACCTCGGCCCCCAGACCGTGGCCGTAAAGCAGCGCCGTTTTGGCGGAACCTTCCCGCAGGCCGTAGAAGCTCTCGTTATGCAGACCCACCAACGCATGCACCCCGTTATTCGCCGCGTCGGTTTTAATCGGATCGCCGTTGCTGTCCTTACGGTCGTCATTATCTTTTGCCCGTAAGCCGCTGACCATCAACTGCACCGGCCCGGCGAAGTGGTTCATGCTTAAGATGTAGTTCTGGACGTTGTTGTCGATCTCCTCTTCGCTGCCAAAATTACGGCCATAAAGGGAGAAGTTACTGCGCAGCGTATCGTTCCACTTCACGTCGTAGACGCCGCCGCCGGTCCCGGCGAGAAATACCACGTCGGAATCCAGCCAGTGAATGTCGAAGTTGTCGCGGTCAAAACGCTTACCCGCCCAGAAGGTGCTGCCTTTCAGCGCGCCGGTAACGTCCGGCAAAGTGCCCAGCTCGGCAAAGGCCTGACGAATGTTCAGGTCGCTGCTGTCTGCCGACCAGTCGTTATAGGTTTTCTGACCGTCGGCCAGCATCGCCTTAAAGCGCGTCGTCGCGCCATTTTCCAGCATCTGTTTGTGCTCAACATTCAGCTCAACGTAGGTATCCGCTTCGTTCCCCAGACGCCCGATGGCCCCACCCGTTTCCCCGGCGGGTGTTAGATAAGGACCGCTTTTGCTGCTGGAGGCCGCGTCGTTCATCAGCAGCCCGGAACGGGCGTAACCGTGAAACTCAAAACCGCCTGTCCGATCGGCTTTCTCTTCCAGCGCAGTGGTACGTTGCGCCACCGCCTGTGTGGAGGTTTGCGCTTCCTGCTGCGCAGCCACCAGTTGCTGCGTTTTCTGTTCCGCTGCCGTGGCGCGTTTTTCAGCAACCTGCGCACGGGTTTCCGCCTCCTGCAAACGCTGCTCCAGCGCTGCCAGGCGCGCTTCGATACGGGTCATATCCGTCTGGGCAAAAACAGAGGTACTGCCGGCCAGCATGCCTATCATCACGGCAAGTCTGCGTTTTTTATACATTTTGTCGCATCCCTAATAACTATCGGTAAAAGTGCTAAATTGCTAAACCGCTTTAGGTGAGTGATACTAAACCGTTAAATTTTGAATCGGCAACGTTTTTTGCTAAACCGTTTTAGTAAGTGTGATCGAGGCGACAATTCAGGCCCCCGACCGGAGGCCTGGCGACTTGAATTACAGTTCGTGATGATAAGGCAGCGCGGTCATTGCCCCTTTTGCGGTTGTCGCCAGCGCTCCGCAGCGCTGCGCTAACGTGATGACCTCTGAGAGACGGGCCTGGCCATGACATGCCAGACCGAACAGCAGCCCGGCGACGAAAGCATCCCCCGCACCGGTGGTATCAATGCATTCCACGGGTGATGCAGGATAGTGCGTCAACGCGCCTCCCTGCCAGGCGGTCACGCCCTCTTTTCCCTGCGTCACCAGCACCAGCCTGGCCGGACAGGTGCGCATCAGCGCCGCCAGCCCCTCATGGACCTGCGCATTTCCGGTCAAGAACGCCAGCTCTTCCACCGAGATTTTCACCACATCTGCACAGGCTAATGCCCGCTCAAGACACTGGCGCAGCTCGACTTCATCGTGCCAGAGATCGGCGCGGATATTGGGGTCAAAGCTGACGAAACCGCCCGCCTGTCTGATAGCGGCCATCGCCTGAAACGTCGCGGAACGGCTGGGTTCGGCGCTAAGCGCGATAGAGCAGACGTGCAGCCACTCCCCGGCGCGGAATGGCGGGAGATCGGCGGCGTCGAGGAACAGATCAGCACTCGGGCGAACCATAAAGGTAAATGAACGTTCCCCGTCGTCATCGAGATCCACCACCACCGTGGAGGTGCGATGCCGCGGATCCCGTCTCAGCCATTCTGTATTAACCTGCTCATCCGCAAGCGTTTTTTGCATAAAGCGCCCGAAGGGGTCGTCGCCCACCCGGCCTATAAAGGCGCTTCTGCCGCCCAGACGCGCAATCCCAACCGCGACGTTGGCCGGTGCGCCGCCCGGACATTGCAGCAGTTTGCCCTCTCCGTCGGGCAACAGATCCACCACTGCATCGCCAAGTACCCAGATCGTCTCCATATCACCTTCTTAGCTAAATCATGTTAAACCGGTTTAGCTATTTAAGCACAGGCAGGGTGTCGGGGAAATATGGCGAGGGAAAATTTGCTTAACCCACCCGATGGGGCCAGTGAATATCACCCACGCCATTGAGCTGCGGGCGGGCGAACAAAAAGCCCTGGAAGCGGCGAATACCGGCGGATTCAAGCCAGCACCACTCTTCTATCTTCTCAATGCCTTCTGCGACCAGCGTAATCTCCAGATCGGTGCAGCAGCTGATTATTGACTTCACAATCGCCTGCTTGGGCCCGCTCAGGTGGATATCGCTGACGATCTCTCTGTCGATTTTGAGCTTATCCGGCTGGAACCGGGTGAGCAGCGACAGACCGGCATAGCCGGAACCAAAATCATCTATTGCCAGCCCAACCCCTTCCGCTCGCAGCTGTTTAATGGCGCTGTTAAACTGGTTAAAGCCGGATATCATCTCGTTCTCAGTGACTTCAATGACCACCTGCTCTGGCTGTAGACCGTGCTTTTTGATCTGCGTTACCAGGAACTCTACCGCACCCGGCACGTTAACCAGCGACATTGGCAGCAGGTTCACCGCCAGTTTGTGGCTGCCGATGCCCAGCTTTTGCGCCAGCGCAAAGGTCCAGGCTTTGGTATGCAGATCGACTTCGTATATCTTTTCACGATCGAGACTACGGAAAAAATGCTCCGGGCTGCCGCCGTCGTTTCCGCGTATAAGCGCTTCGAGAGAACTGATTTTGCCTTCGGACGGCTCGACAATGGGTTGCAGCGCAAACTGGCAGGGCTGTCCCGCCAGCAGACCTAACCCTTTACCAAACGGCGCGCGCTCTCGCGAAAGCGTCCATTTATCAGGCTCATAGTCCGAAGCGGGTGGGATAGCGGTTTTGCCGGCGATAAAGGTCTGAATAAATTTGAAGACCCGATCCTCAGAAGTCAGGTAGCTTTCCAGCTTGCTGTAATGCAGAACCGATGCCAGAACCGCTTTCGGGGTCTGAACGTCCATGTTAAACAGCAGCATTCCCACGTCTTCGAAACGTCGGCGCGGACCGTAATCGCGCATCAGCTCCACCACGCCGGTATGCCGGTTGTCCGCACGGATGGTGTTAAAAAGCGCGACGACGTTCTGTTCCGTGCCTTCGAGAATTTGCAGAACCTCACGTCCACTGGAGAGAAGAATGCCTGAGATGCCCTGCTCCGTATTACGGATCCTGGCCTTTTCAACCAGCGAGCTTAACGCTGCGGAGGTGCAGGTTAAGCTCAGCTGGCTTCGATAAATGAGAGTTGTCAGCACAGAAACGGGGTCCGGTATGGGGTATACGCCTGAACGGTACTGTTTAACATAGTTCCCCGGGGTGGCCTAGTCTATTCCACTTCGGGGTTGATTCTCACCGAGACGGCTGTCGATCCGCGTCTGCATATAGTCGTAGAAAGGATTCGACGTTACGCGCATTAACGCATCTTTACCGACGCTCAGAACTGAGGTTTCTCCCCACAGGGCTATCGTCCCGAGACTGATTCCATAGCGGTTTTTCACCTCAGGATGGCGGCCATACAGATCGTCTTCAGGCGGGAACGGAATGGCAATATGCGACAGGGAATAAACCTCCTGCGGATACGAGACCGACAGCGGCGTCACCGTTTCCCGGGTGCTGCCCGCAGGCGTTGTCTTTGCCACCATATCAAACCTGTCAGGGCTGACATTGGTCACGATTGTGACACTGTAACGTCTTTTCGCCTCGGGCAGCAGGTCAGCCACCGCCGTCCAGGATGATGGCCTGAACAGTGGACGGAAACTCCCGGCCTGATTGATGTCAAATACCACCAGTTCGCTGCCATTTGCCGGAAGCTGGTCAAACAGCCCGCTGACTACGGCGCGGGTACTGACCGTTGAATCCATGACCGACTGAAACGCCAGTACCGGCGGAAGCTGCGTTAGTTTGTGATCATGAACATCGCGGTTTATCTGCTCATGCAGCGCCCGGGTAAGCAGCCAGGACTGACGTGCCGCATTCACCGGGAACGAATTGTATTTATAAGGATTATATTCCGGCGAAATGTTGAGCCACGCGGCTTTGGCAAACGCCGGTAACATAGCCGGTAGCCCGGCGAATCCGGCAAAGCGCGCAAACGCCGTGACGCCAATCATCGGTGAGAGCAAAACGATCTGCTGAGGTTTACGCAGTTCAGGCGCATCAAGGGCGTCGAGGGCGTATTTCATCGCCAGCGCCCCGCCGTTGGAATAGCCCACCAGGTGCAGGGGAAGATCGTTCCCCGTCAGGCGTGTTGCTTCACGAACCGCAAGGCGCGTAGCTGCCAGCCACGCCTCCCAGTCAACGTCTGTCAACGCGCCCGGCGCCGTGCCATGTCCGGGCAAACGAGGCACTACGGCCACAAAGCCGTGCTTTTGATAATTCACGGCCAGACGCCTGACGCTGTAGGGCGAATCCGTCAGACCGTGCAACAACACTACCGCCCCGCGCGGCTTTCCGGCAGGCATCAGCACAAACGACCGGTTTGCATCCGGAGTAAAGTGTCCTGGCCACACCAGGCTCTGACGGTAATAGCGGTTCAGCGGCGTGCGCTCTGCGGGGGTGACTTTCGCCGTCACCTCAGCATCAAGAGCGGTGAAGATGGCGTTTTCCCGCGCGACATAGGCTGCGAAGGTCGCGTTATCCATCTCCTGCACGGACATTTCGTCAGCCCGCCATGTATGCCAGTGATGCAGGGCCGGCCCCTGCTGCGAAAGATAAACCCGCACCGCCAGCAGAACGAGCACAATGATCCCGATGACCATCGCTATTTTTTTTGCGAGAGCCATCAGGCGCACGCTGACCCGCCAGGGCAAATTCGCCATGTAAGGCTCCCTCTCTTATCCACAGAGCTTTCATCTTACCAAAAAATGTGAAGAGGCTGTCGTATTCACCAAATAGATATCGCTCAGGCCGGACACTGCACCAAAAGTGAACTACGCTGCACAAATGTTGAGCATCTGTTAAACAAATATTGCATTAACTTTGCTGCACAGCGCGTTTTCGCCGCAATGTGAACATGGCACGCGTCCTGCATTGTTAATCCGATAACAGAAACCCGGCCTTTGACAGCCAGTTAACAGCGAGGCGGTATGACGACCAAACCAGAGGTGTTGAGCCGTATCGAAGCGACATTCAGCCAGCTCACCCCGAGCGAAAAGCGGGTGGCAAGCTGGATGCTGGCGCACGTCGGGCAGATCCCCTTTGAAACGGCTGAGAGCGTGGCGCTGGCCACGGCCACCAGCGGGATCACCGTCGGACGCTTTCTGCGCAAGCTGGGCTATCGCAACCTTGATGACGCCAAAAAAAGCCTGCGCGATCCCCATCAGCCCTGGGGCATAAACGAGCGTCTGGATTCCTGGAAACAGCAACAGCCGCTGTCGGATCGCCTTCAGCACTCCCTGTCACTGGAGGTGGACGCCATTGCCCATGTCTACCAGCTGGCGCAAAGCGAAACGTTCAGGCAGGTGGTCCAGCAACTTTCCCATGCCGACGCCGTCTTCGTGCTGGGGATCCAGTCCACGCGCGGGATCGCCAATGCGTTCTTCAGCCATCTGGAGTATCTGCGCCCGCGGGTAAGCTATTCCGAAGGGCTCTCCGGTAGCTGGGTGGAGTCGCTTAACTCCGGCTTTGCTAACCCGTATATCGTGCTGACCGATACCCGCGCCTACTCCGCCATTGCCCGCCAGTACTGCCGCGTGGCGAGCGAAAAAGGCCTGGCGATGGCGCTGATCACCGATATCTGGTGCCCGTGGGCGCGGGATTACCCGATTGATTTACTCCAGGTGAAGACCGATACCGGCCATTTCTGGGACTCGCTGGCGCCGGTGAGCTGTCTGTTCAACCTGCTGCTGTCGGGCGTCGTGGAGGCGCTGGGAGATGCGCTGCCGGAACGTCTGGCAATCAACCGACAACTACAACAAGAATTTGGTCAATTTGAACGCTAAAGGAGCGGAGCTATGCCTGAAGAGAGTCAACTGATTGATGTGGCGAAAACTTTTCCCACGCTGCATATCGATCTGAAATACGCGACCGCCGATAACATTACCGGCCGCCCGATCTATCAGCACGCCGCGTGCCTGCTGCACACGGATGCCGCCACCGCGCTGGCGAAATCGATCAGTATCGCCGCGCTGGCCGGTCTGAAGCTGGTGGTCTACGACGCCTATCGCCCGCAGCAGGCACAGGCGCAACTCTGGGATGCCTGCCCCAATCCGGAATACGTGGTGGATGTCGCGATTGGCTCGAACCACAGCCGGGGCACTGCCATTGACGTTACGCTGATGGATGAACACGACAACGTGCTGGATATGGGCGCCGGGTTTGACGAAATGCACGACCGTTCTCATGCCTGGCACCCTTCCGTTCCGCCCGAGGCGCAGCGAAATCGTCTGCTCCTGAACGCCGTTATGTACGGCGGCGGTTTTGTGGGCATCAGCAGCGAGTGGTGGCATTTCGAGCTGCCGAACGCCGCCAGCTATCCGCTGTTAGATGACCAGTTCGCCTGTTATCCGATCACACACTCACTGTAATTCTGGAGCCCGGCCATGAAAACAACGCTGCTTACTACCCTGATTGCCGCTACGCTCGCCCTGAGCGCCCCTCTCGCGCTGGCGGCGGTGCCAAAAGATATGCTGGTGATAGGGAAAGCTGCCGATCCGCAAACGCTGGATCCGGCGGTCACTATCGATAACAACGACTGGACGGTGACCTACCCCTCGTACCAGCGTCTGGTGAAATACAAGCCTGGCACCACGGAGGTGGAAGGCGATCTGTCGACGGGCTGGAAGGCGTCAGACGACCAGAAAGTGTGGACGTTCACCCTGGCAGATAATGCAAAATTCTCCGACGGCACGCCGGTGACCGCCGAAGCGGTCAAGCTGTCGTTTGAACGTCTGCTTAAAATCAACCAGGGACCTTCCGAAGCGTTCCCGAAAGATTTGAAAGTGGACGTGGTGGATGAGCATACGGTGAAATTCACCCTCAGCCAGCCGTTTGCCCCGTTCCTCTACACGCTGGCCAATGACGGCGCGTCGATTGTCAACCCGGCGGTGCTGAAGGCCAATGCCGCCGACGACGCACGCGGTTTCCTGGCGCAAAACACCGCGGGTTCCGGACCGTTTATGCTGAAAAGCTGGCGGAAAGGTCAACAGCTGGTGATGGTGCCCAACCCACACTGGCCAGGTGAAAAGCCGCACTTTAAGCGCGTCTCGGTGAAGATTATCGGTGAAAGCGCCTCGCGTCGCCTGCAACTTTCCCGTGGCGATCTGGATATCGCCGACGCCCTGCCGGTGGATCAGCTTGCTGCTCTGAAGCAGGAAGGCAAAGTGGCCGTGGCGGAATACCCGTCCCTGCGGGTGACCTACCTCTATCTGAACAACAGTAAGCCTCCAATGAATCAGGTGGATTTGCGCCGCGCGGTCTCCTGGGCGACCGATTACCAGGGGATGGTGAAAGGCATTCTCAGCGGGAACGGCAAGCAGATGCGCGGCCCGATCCCGGAGGGCATGTGGGGCTTCGATGCGAACGCCATGCAGTACAGCTTTGACGAGGCCAAAGCCAAAGCGGCGCTGGAGAAAGTCAAAGATAAACCAGCCAGCCTGACGTTCCTCTACTCCGATAACGACCCTAACTGGGAGCCTATCGCCCTCTCCACGCAGGCGAGCCTGGGCAAGCTGGGGATTAACGTCAAGCTCGAGAAACTGGCGAACGCCACCATGCGCGACCGCGTCGGCAAAGGTGATTATGACATTGCGATTGGTAACTGGAGCCCGGACTTCGCTGACCCGTACATGTTCATGAACTACTGGTTCGAATCGGACAAAAAAGGGCTGCCGGGGAACCGCTCATTCTATGAGAACAAAGAGGTCGATGCGCTGTTGCAGGCGGCACTGAAAACCACCGTTCAGGCGGAACGCACCAAAGATTACCAGCAGGCGCAGAAAGTGGTGATTGACGAGGCGGCTTACGTTTATCTGTTCCAGAAGAACTACCAGCTGGCGATGAACAAAGAGGTCAAAGGCTTCACCTTT
This sequence comes from Enterobacter cloacae complex sp. XAL002, assembly GCF_049236805.1. NCBI lineage: Bacteria > Pseudomonadati > Pseudomonadota > Gammaproteobacteria > Enterobacterales > Enterobacteriaceae > Enterobacter > Enterobacter cloacae complex sp. XAL002. The sequence goes on along the minus strand of NZ_JBMKJN010000007.1, from coordinate 94,862 downwards.
AATCCGATGCTTGAGCAGGTCTTTAACATCGCCACCATGAGTAAGTAACGGCCCACGCCGGGGGGAAGTGTATGACGTTCTGGAGCATTGTGCGCCAGCGCTGCTGGGGGTTAATCCTGGTGGTGGCCGGTGTCTGTATTATTACTTTTATTATTTCACACCTGATCCCCGGCGATCCGGCCCGCCTGCTGGCCGGTGATCGCGCCAGCGATGAAATCGTGCAGGGCATCCGCCAGCAACTGGGGCTGGATCAACCACTCTATATTCAGTTTGGCCGCTACGTTGAGGCGCTGGCACATGGCGATCTGGGCACCTCTATTCGCACCGGTCGCCCCGTTGCGGAAGATTTGAAAGCTTTTTTCCCCGCCACGCTGGAGCTTGCCTTTTGCTCCCTGCTGCTGGCGCTGGTGATTGGCGTGCCGCTGGGCATTTTATCGGCGGTGTACCGTAACCGCTGGCTGGATCACCTGGTGCGACTGATGGCGATGACGGGCATCTCGACGCCTGCCTTCTGGCTGGGACTGGGAGTTATCGTTCTGTTCTACGGGCAACTGCAAATTCTGCCCGGCGGCGGCAGGCTGGACGACTGGCTCGATCCGCCCGCCCACGTTACCGGTTTTTATCTGCTGGACGCTCTGCTGGAAGGCAACGGCGAGGTGTTTTTCAACGCCCTGCAGCACCTGATTTTACCCTCCCTGACCCTGGCCTTTGTGCATCTGGGTATTGTGGCGCGTCAGGTACGTTCCGCGATGCTGGAGCAACTGAGCGAGGATTATATTCGTACTGCCCGCGCGAGCGGGTTGCCGGGCTGGTACATCGTCCTGCGCTACGCCTTACCCAACGCCATGATCCCCTCCATTACCGTGCTCGGGCTGGCGCTGGGCGATCTGCTGTACGGGGCCGTCCTTACCGAAACCGTGTTTGCCTGGCCGGGAATGGGAGCCTGGGTGGTGACCTCCATTCAGGCGCTGGATTTCCCTGCCGTCATGGGCTTCGCGGTCGTGGTATCGCTGGCCTATGTCTTAGTTAATCTGGTGGTGGATCTGCTGTATCTGTGGATCGACCCGCGAATCGGGCGCGGAGGTGCCGAATGATGTTAACTCAGGAAACGCCCGTCCCTGTCAGCACCGCTAAACAGCGCATCAACTGGGCAAAGCTGTTCTGGATGTTACGCAAAAGCCCGCTCACGCTGATCGGCGGGGTCATTATGATCGTGATGCTGCTGATGATGGTGGTCTCGCCGTGGATAGTCCCGCACGATCCGAACGCGCTGGATCTGACCGCGCGCTTGCAGGCACCGTCAGCCCAGCACTGGTTTGGCACCGATGAGGTGGGCCGGGATCTGTTCAGCCGCGTGCTGGTGGGCAGCCAGCAGTCCATCACAGCGGGGCTGGCGGTGGTGGTGATTGCGGGCGGCATCGGTTCGCTGCTCGGCTGTTTGTCCGGCGTACTTGGCGGGCGCGGCGACGCCATCATTATGCGCATCATGGACATTATGCTCTCCATCCCCTCGCTGGTGCTGACGATGGCCCTGGCCGCCGCGCTCGGCCCAAGCCTGTTTAACGCGATGCTGGCGATTGCGATTGTACGCATTCCGTTTTACGTGCGGCTGGCACGCGGGCAAACGCTGGTGGTGCGCCAGTTCACCTACGTGCTGGCCGCCCGCACCTTTGGCGCATCGCGCTGGCACCTGATCAGCTGGCATATCCTGCGTAACGCCCTGCCGCCGCTGATCGTACAAGCGTCGCTGGATATCGGCAGCGCCATTCTGATGGCCGCCACGCTGGGCTTTATTGGATTAGGCGCGCAGCAGCCGACCGCCGAATGGGGGGCAATGGTGGCCGTGGGGCGTAACTACGTGCTTGACCAGTGGTGGTACTGCGCGTTTCCGGGGGCGGCAATTCTGATCACGGCGGTTGGGTTTAATCTGTTTGGCGATGGTCTTCGCGACCTGCTGGATCCCAAATCAGGAGGGAAGCAGTCATGAGTGATTCCGTATTATCGATTGAAGATTTGCACCTGAGCTTCCCCATTTTTCGCGGTGACGTCCACGCGCTCAACCACGTCTCGCTGGAGATTGGCCGGGGTGAAATTGTCGGCGTGGTGGGCGAATCCGGCTCGGGAAAATCGGTCACCGCGATGCTGGCGATGCGCCTGCTGCCGGAAGGCAGTTACCATGTTCACCATGGCCGGGTCACGCTGCTCGGGGAAGATGTGCTGAACGCGTCGGAAAAACAGCTTCGTCAGTGGCGCGGCGCCAGGGTGGCGATGATTTTTCAGGAGCCGATGACGGCGCTTAACCCCACGCGCCGGATTGGCAGGCAGATGGTGGAGGTGATCCGCCAGCATCAGTCGCTTTCCCGCCGCGACGCGCAGCAGAAGGCGATCTCCCTGCTGGGCGAGATGCAAATCCCGGATGCGGCGCAGGTAATGGATCGCTATCCGTTTGAGCTTTCCGGCGGTATGCGCCAGCGGGTCATGATCGCCCTTGCCTTCTCCTGCGAGCCGGAGCTGATCATCGCTGATGAACCCACTACCGCGCTGGATGTGACCGTCCAGCTTCAGGTGCTGCGTCTGCTGAAACATAAAGCGCGCGCCAGCGGAACGTCGGTGCTGTTTATCAGTCACGATATGGCGGTGGTGTCGCAGCTTTGTGACCGGATGTACGTTATGTACGCGGGCAGCGTGATCGAAAGCGGCAGTACGCAGACCTTGATCCACCATCCTGTGCACCCCTATTCGATTGGCCTGCTGCGGTGTGCCCCGGAAAATGGTGAACCGCGCGAGATCCTCCCGGCCATTCCCGGCACGGTACCTAACCTCAGCCACCTCCCGCGCGGATGTGCTTTTCGCGAACGCTGTTTTGCTGCCGGGGCGAAATGCAGCGAAACGCCGCGCTTAATTTCCACGGGCGCAGAAGGCCAGCAGGCTGCCTGCTGGTACCCACAACAGGAGAGACGCCATGTCTGAGGTACTGCTGGAACTGGATAGCGTGCATGTGAATTTTCCTGCGCGCAAAAACTGGCTGGGGCGCGTGACGGAACAGGTACACGCCCTTAACGGCATGGATCTCCGGATCCATCGCGGCGAAACGCTGGGCGTTGTGGGGGAATCCGGCTGTGGAAAGAGCACGCTGGCGCAGCTGCTGATGGGCATGCTCAAACCGAGTACCGGTGCCTGTCAGCGCGCGAATGCGGCGGGTGGTATGCAGATGGTATTTCAGGACCCGCTCTCGTCCCTCGATCCGCGTTTACCCGTCTGGCGCACCATCACCGAGCCGGTGTGGATACAGCAACGTCGCGGCGAACGGGAGCGTCGTCAGTTGGCTGAAACGCTGGCGCAGCAGGTTGGGATTCGAGCGGAATATCTTGACCGCCTGCCGCATGCGTTTTCGGGCGGACAGCGCCAGCGCATCGCTATTGCCCGGGCGCTCTCTTCGGATCCGGACATCATCGTGCTGGATGAACCCACCAGCGCGCTGGATATTTCCGTCCAGGCACAGATCCTCAATTTGCTGGTTGCCCTGCAACAGCAGCGAAATCTGACCTACGTGCTGATCTCGCACAACGTCTCGGTGGTCCGGCACATGAGCGACCGGGTGGCGGTAATGTATCTGGGGCAAATCGTGGAACTGGGGCCGGCGGACCAGGTGCTGGGTCAGCCGCGCCATCCGTATACGCAACTGCTGCTTGACTCCGTTCCCCGGACCGGAGAACCGCTGGATGAGGATCTGGCGTTGCGAAAAACCGATCTTCCGGGTAATCGCCACCTGCCCGTTGGGTGCTATTTCCGCGACCGCTGTTCGCTGGCGACGCAGGGATGTGAACAGCCGCAACAGCTCCAGCCCTCTTCCGCAAGCCGAAGCGTGCGCTGCTGGCGTAACCGTTAAAAATGAGCCGGGCATGCGCCCGGCCCGATATCAGTTCAGTTTGTAATCCAGCGTGATTTCCGCTTTCAACAGCTGCGAGACCGGGCAACCGGCCTTGGCTTTCTGGATAATGCCGTCGAACTGCTGCGGATCGATACCCGGTACCGTCACCTTGCTTTGCAGCGCGACTTTGCTGATGGCAAAACCGCTGTCGGTTTTATCCAGCGAGACATCCGCCGTGGTATCGATGGAATCGGCGGTATAACCCGCTTCGCCCAGCATTAGCGACAGGGCCATAGAGAAACATGCCGCGTGCGCTGCGCCAATCAGCTCTTCCGGGTTAGTCCCTTTCTCGCCCTCGAAGCGGGTGTTAAAGCCGTAAGGTTGCTGGTTAAGGACGCCACTTTCGGTCGATACCGTCCCTTTGCCGCGTTTGATGTCGCCAGACCAGTGTGCTGAACCGTGCTTATGAATCGTCATTCTTGCTCTCCTTTTGGCTTACAAAGGGATAAGTATAGGACGCATAATCTATTTTGCAGGGAAGACAGACTAGTCCGATCGCGTGGCAAGGTGGTTTGCCAGCGCGTCGAGGAATACACGCTGCGCCGCAGGCTGATAGTCTCGCGACTGATAAATACCAAAAATGCCGATCGGTTTTGGCGTATAGGCGCTGAGCACCGGCACCAGGCTTCCCTGCCGTAGCGCCGCGTCGGCCTCGCGCTCGGGCAGCATGGCAATACCACAGTGATTTATCGCCGCCTCCATCAGCAGAGATGAGATGCTGGCGCTGAGATTGCCGCTGACCGCCGTCGTGACCGGCTCCCCTGCCGGCGTTAAAAAACGCCACGACTGACCGGCAAAAAAGCTGTAATGCAGGCAGTTGTGCCGGGCTAAGTCTTCCAGCTCCTCTGGAACGCTCCGGCTTGCAAGGTAGTGCGGCGAGGCGCAAAGCACGGACCGACACTCTCCCAACCGGCGAGCGATCATACCCGGTTCGGGGTTATCGGTGATGCGGATCGCCACGTCAATTCGCTCGCCCACCAGGCTCACCGGATGGTTGTTAACATCCAGCTCAATGCGCAGTTGAGGGTAACGCTGCAACAGTTCGGGCAGCACCGGAGCGATAATCTGCATCGCGGTAAAATGCGCGCAGGCGACGCGAAGCGTGCCTGAGGGTAAATCCTTCACTGACTGATCTTCAATTTCCTGAGAAATTTGCGATAGCGTGCGCGTCTTTTGCAGGACTTTCTCCCCCGCCGCCGTCAGCGTCAGCTTACGGGTGGAGCGGTTAACCAGCCGCGCCCCAGCCCACTTCTCCATCTGCTCCAGATAACGGCTCACCATCGGACGGGAGATCCCCAGCGCCCGCGCCGCCGCGCTTAAACTCCCCAGTTCACAGATGCGGTTGTACACCTGGGCGGCAATAACGCGATCCATTTTGACCTCCATTTGCTCGATCTATGAAACTAAGCATCTCCTGTTTCAGGAATTCTGGCAAATGAAGAGATCCGTACAATAGAGACTTTCCTGAAGAACAGAGATATGACCATGACTATCGCCCGCCTTGCTTTGTTGACAACCCTTTTAACTCCGGCCGTCTTTGCCGCTCCGTTGACCGTTGATACGTATAACCCGCAGGAAAAAGGCATTTTTGCCGTTTCTTCCACGCTGGTATCTGGCCCGAAAGAGGCGGTACTGTTTGACGCCCAGTTCAGCGTGAAAGATGGCGAAGCGCTGGTCGAAAAAATTCGCCACAGCGGTAAAACGCTGAACAAAATCGTGATCACTTCCGGCGATCCGGATTTCTATTTCGGCCTGCAACCGCTTATGAAAGCCTTCCCTAATGCCAAAGTTGTCGCCACGCAACAGGTGGTGGACCATATCAGGGCCACAAAAGACGCGAAGCTCGCCTTCTGGGGGCCACAGATGAAAGATGGCGCGCCGACGCAGCTCTACGTGCCGCAAGTGCTTGCCTCAACCACCTTTATGATTGACGGTGAGAGAGTAAGCATTGAAGAGCCTGAAAGCTATGCGGCGTACGTCTGGATCCCATCCGCCAAAACCATCCTCGGCGGCACGGGCGTCTCATGGGGCATTCACGTCTGGACGGCGGATACCCAAACGCCGGAAAGCCGTAAACAGTGGCAGCAGACGCTGGATAGCATGGCTGCCCTAAAGCCCGAACGCGTTATTCCGGGCCACTACCTTGGGACACCGCCAGCGGGTACCGGCGCTATCGACTTTACCCGTCGCTATCTACAGCAGTTTGAACAGGCCCTCACGACACATAAAGCGTCTTCCGACGTCATCATCGCGATGAAAAAACAGTGGCCGAACCTTGCGGAAGCCAGTTCGCTGGAACTGAGTGCCAAAGTGAATACCGGCGAAATGAAGTGGTAATAAGCTGACTATCTCCTGCTATATTTAAATTTTTTATAGCAGGAGTTTACTATGACATCGTCAGTAAGGGGTATTGACCATATCGGTATTACGGTGCCCGACATTGAAAAAGCCACCCTATTTTTTGAACGCGCTTTCGGCGCACAGGTTTTATATCATTCTGTCGATGCAGAAACCGATAATATCGATCAGCCCGCCCAGCAACACACCTTAAAATTATTTCCCGGCACTAAAATTCATGCCATTCGCATGCTTGTTATGCCGCACGGACCCGGCATAGAACTTTTCGAAATGCATGGCCCTGAACAGGGAATGCCCGCTCGCGCCAGCGACTTTGGACTTCAGCATTTTGCTGTTTATGTTGATGATTTTGATAGTGCCATCGCGGCTTTCACCGCCGCCGGCGGCGAGATGTTCACCGCGCCGAAGCCGCTTAGCTTTCCGGATGAGCAAGGTGAAGGCAATGCTTTCTGCTATGGTCAAACCCCCTGGGGCAGCATTGTGGAATTGATCTCCTGGCCGACGCCCATGCCTTATGAAAAAACCACGAATTTACGCCGCTGGAAACCCTGAGTTTTATTTCTGTGCTACGGGAGATGTTATTTTTAATTCCAGGACGAATCTGAACCACAACGGCAAAAATATTTGCCAATCTGAATGTGAATTACGATTTTGCACGCCGTAACATTAAACAGACAACGACACGGAGGCAGCATGTTTACTTATTACCCGGCACATACCACAGCAGCACAACCGGAACTTGTTAACGCGATCGCACAAGGTCTTCACGCCGAGCACGGTGTTGTTACTGAAGATGACATTTTGATGGAACTGACCAAGTGGGTGGAAGCCACGGACAATGACATCCTCAGTGACATCTACCAGCAAACCATCAACTATGTGGTTAGTGGGCGAAACGCACCTCTGTAAAAACCTGCTAAGCTGGATCTGCAACCTAAGGGGTTACATTTCGTTTGCGTAAGCAAGCTTGTCCTTAAAACTATCAACAGGATTGAGGAGTTAACATGAAATCGAACCGTCAGGCACGCCATATTCTGGGACTGAACTACAAGCTTTCTAACCAGCGTAAAGTGGTTATTGAGGAGGGTAGCGAAACGCAAGTTACCCACGCCACCGGCAGGAAACGCCCTTCCGGCAAGTAAGTTCCGGCACGAAATTCACAACACCATCGGTAATCCCGATGGTGTTTTTGTTTATGTGTTGCGGTAATTAATATTCAGCTCCTTTATAATACCAACCGACCGCACCCCGTAGCACAGGCCAGAAAGATGACAAACAGCAGTGTCAGGGACGGATCTTCTTAAAAAGAGTGAGTGACATGGACAACAAACTGAAAAAACATCGTTCCCTTTATATTCCTTACGCCGGTCCGGTTTTACTGGAGTTCCCCCTTCTGAACAAAGGCAGCGCCTTTAGCATGGAAGAGCGCAGCAGCTTTAACCTGCTGGGCCTGCTGCCTGAAGTGGTTGAGACCATTGAAGAACAGGCAGAACGTGCCTGGATCCAGTATCAGGGCTTTAAAACCGAAATCGATAAACACATCTACCTGCGTAATATTCAGGACACCAACGAAACCCTCTTCTACCGCCTCGTGCAGAACCATCTTGAAGAGATGATGCCCGTCATTTACACCCCCACCGTCGGCGCGGCGTGTGAACGCTTCTCAGAGATCTACCGTCGTTCCCGCGGTGTGTTCATCTCTTATCAGAACCGTCACAACATGGATGACATTCTGCAAAACGTGCCTAACCACAACATCAAGGTGATCGTGGTGACCGATGGCGAACGTATTCTGGGCCTCGGTGACCAGGGCATTGGCGGGATGGGGATCCCCATCGGTAAGCTCTCGCTGTATACCGCCTGCGGCGGGATCAGCCCGGCCTACACCCTGCCGGTGGTACTTGACGTGGGGACCAATAACCAGCAACTGTTGAACGATCCGCTGTACATGGGCTGGCGTCACCCGCGCATTACCGACGACGAGTACTATCAGTTTGTGGATGATTTCATCCAGGCCGTGAAGCACCGCTGGCCTGACGTGCTGTTGCAGTTCGAAGACTTCGCACAGAAAAACGCCATGCCGCTGCTGAACCGCTACCGCGATGAGATCTGCTCGTTCAACGATGACATTCAGGGCACTGCGGCAGTGACCGTCGGTACGCTGATTGCTGCGAGCCGTGCGGCAGGCAGCCAGCTCAGCTATCAGAAAATTGTCTTCCTGGGTGCAGGCTCCGCGGGCTGCGGCATCGCCGAGCAAATTATTGCCCAGACCCAGCGCGAAGGCTTAAGCGAAGAGCTGGCCCGCTCCCGCGTCTTTATGGTGGACCGTTTTGGCCTGCTGACCGACGGCATGCCAAACCTGCTCCCGTTCCAGACCAAACTGGTGCAGAAGCGCGAAAACCTGAAAAACTGGGATACGGATAACGAAGTGCTCTCGCTTCTTGACGTGGTGCGCAACGTGAAGCCGGACATTCTGATCGGCGTGTCCGGGCAGACCGGCCTCTTCACGGAAGAGATTATTCGCGAGATGCACAAGCACTGCGAACGCCCTATCGTGATGCCGCTATCTAACCCGACTTCACGCGTGGAGGCAACGCCGCAGGACATCATCGCATGGACCGAAGGTAAGGCACTGGTCGCAACCGGCAGTCCATTTGATCCGGTGGTGTGGAAGGACAAACTCTACCCCATCGCGCAGTGCAATAACTCCTATATCTTCCCGGGTATTGGTCTGGGAGTTATCGCCTCCGGCGCGTCCCGCATCACCGACGAAATGCTGATGTCCGCGAGCGAAACGCTGGCAGGTCACTCTCCGCTGGTGAATAACGGTGAAGGCCTGGTACTGCCGGAGCTGAAAGACATTCACAAAGTGTCCCGCGCAATTGCCTTCGCGGTAGGCAAAATGGCGCAGCAGCAAGGCGTCGCGGTGAAAACCTCTGCCGATGCATTGCAGCAGGCAATTGACGATAACTTCTGGATGCCGGAATACCGTAGCTATCGTCGTACTTCGATTTAAATCGGAGTTTTGAACGTTCCCTCTCTTCACAAGGGAGAGGGAACGTGAAGTCCCTTCTCCCTTTTTCCTCTAATTCCCTTAATCCTGCCTATAAATGCTTTGTTGAAAGTCACTCATGATAATTTGGCTTTAAAAATGCAGCAGGATCGATCATTTGAAAAATGCATACCTAATCAAAAATCTATATCCTTTTAAAATATATAAATTTTACATAACACTTCTTGCCTAACAAATAGTTTTTCTTAAGAGTTTAGTAACGTTTTGCATCACTAAATTCATTTATTGAAAAAGGAGTTTTGAAATGGCAATCCCAGCATATCTATGGCTGAAAGATGACGGCGGCGCAGATATCAAAGGCGCGGTTGATGTGCAATATCGCGAGGGCAGTATTGAAGTATTAGGATTCGGTCATGGACTGCATCTACCGACAGATAATATGACAGGAAAAATCACGGGTACGCGCATGCATAGCGCTCTGGTTTTTGAAAAGGAGTTCGACAGTTCCAGCCCTTACTTATACAAGGCTGTTGCAAAAGGCCAAACGCTAAAAAGTGCCGAGTTTAAGTGGTACAAAATCAATGATGCTGGTCAAGAGGTCGAATACTTCAACATGTTCCTTGAGAACGTTAAAGTGGTCTCAATATGCCCGGTGATGCATGACGTAAAAAATCCAGCAATGGAAAAACATAATCATTTAGAAAATATTTCCCTCCGTTACGAGAAGATCACATGGCGACACTATGACGGTAATATCATCTTTGCTGATTCCTGGAATGACAGATCATGAATCTCCTACAGTGCTTTTTCCACCTCAACGGAGGTACGTACGCTACTTTGTCTGTGCCCGGAGTTGGCTTTTTTCCTGCATTTTCAGGGAATGGTGACGCGACGAACCGTGCAGAAAGCGCAAATATACCTGATATCGGCCCACTCCCACCTGGTCGCTATTACATACTTTTACGTGGATTAGGGGGTTGGTATACTCAAACTAAGGATAGTGTTAACGCATTTTTCACCGGTTCGAATCGGAATGAATGGTTTGCATTATATCGCGATGACGGATTGATAAATGATGAGACTTTTGTGAAAGGCGTAAGGCGAGGTGAATTCCGGTTACACCCTATCGGGCCATCTGGCATAAGTAAGGGTTGTATTACACTTTATAGCCAGAGCGATTTTAAGATTCTGGCATCAGCCTTACTTCGAACTGGAGGGCAGCAATTGGGAAACTACATGATTGCACATGGCGTTGTGCAGGTCTATTAATGAAGGCGGCATTCCTTGTGTTGTTGTGGTGTATAGCCGTGTTTCTATCAATGTTCACACTCTACAAGATTGTTCCACCAGAAACGCAGTACGATTTTGTGGAGCTTTTTGGAATATATGGCGACGAAAGGATAATGGATTTTGTTTTGTATGTTTTCTTCGGCATGGCCATATTCATTGCGTCTGTAATCACGCTATCCCTGTATTTGCTTATACGAAAAAGATGATTCTGGGCAGCGACGCTGCCCTTCCTTTTATCACATCACGCGCTTAGTTCTGTATCCGCAACCGAAGATATCGCTTTTTGCCGCAGTAGTATGTTCATACTATGAAAATGTTGTATAGTGATGGTTACTAAGAATCACTTAACTTATAAGGAGGCCAATTATGCTGTACTGTGAAATTTTCAATGTTTCACATACATTTGGTGATCGCACCAGCTCAAGCGTTATCGGTATCGTGCTGCGATAACTTCCGCTTGAGCGAAGACACCAACCCCTGAAATCCCTTCTCTCGGGCTTACTGAGTTATCGTCAGCGATGTTTGACGAGGCATAAACATGCCTGTAACTCTTGGGTAAGCAACAATGAGCACTTTACTCACTGCACAATCTTTACGTGTTGATACGGCGTTTGGCACGCTGTTCGACTCCCTCTCCTTTACGCTGAAAAAAGGCGACCGTATTGGCCTGCTGGGCGACAACGGCTGCGGCAAAAGTACGTTGCTGAAGGTGTTGGACGGCACAGACTCCCCTGCTGCCGGAACCGTCGCATTGGCCGGATACTGTCTGATGGCGCGCGTTGAGCAACACCTGCCAGAAGCCATTTATCCCCTGACCATGCTGGATGCCGTGCTGGCGCAACTGCCCGCGACTGAACGCGAGAGTCTGCACTGGAAAGCTGAAACGCTGCTGGCGGGTATGGGCTTTACACCGCAGGACATGGCCTTAACGTCGGCAACGCTGAGCGGCGGGCAGCACACGCGTCTCCTGCTGGCGCGCGCGCTGATCGGCGATCCAGATCTGTTACTGCTGGACGAACCGAGTAACCACCTCGATTTGCCGACCCTGCTCTGGCTGGAACAGTTTTTACAGAACTGGTCCGGCAGCTTTGTGCTGGTCTCACACGACAGGCAACTATTGGATGCCGTCACCAACGGCAGCTGGATCCTGCGCGATAAGATGTTGCACTACTTCGCCCTTCCCTGCACCGCCGCGCGTCAGGCGCTGGTAGCCAAAGACGAAAGTGATGCGCTGCGGCATAAGGCGGAGCAAAAGGAGATTGATCGCGTAACCGCCAGTGCCAGACGGCTGGCCACCTGGGGCAAGGTCTACGATAACGAAGATCTGGCCCGCAAAGCCAAACAGATGGAAAAGCAGGTCGAACGGCTTAAGGAGAGTCAGACAGAGCTCACCGCAGGCAGTCCGTGGACATTAACCCTGCGCGGTGACGCCCTGCGGGCAGACCGGCTACTGGAGATGGAAAACCTAAGCGTAGCGCCTGAGCCTGGCCTGTCTGAGCTGTTTCACGTCGACATTGCGCGGCTTAGAAGTGGCGATCGCGTGGCTATCGTCGGGCGTAATGGCTGCGGCAAATCATCACTGATGAAGCTTATCTGGCGGCATTTCACAGGTGAACCTTCAGAGACTGGCCTGAAACTTCATCCTCGCGTGTCGCCAGGCTATTACGATCAGACGCTGAATCAGCTTTCGGAGGAGGCAACAATCTTTGACGCGCTGGAGCCTTTCGCGCCAGATCCGCAGACCCGTAAAATGGCCCTCATCAGTGCCGGGTTCCCGTGGGCGCGACACGGACAAAAAGTCAGGACGCTGAGCGGTGGGGAACGTTCGCGCCTGCTGTTCATCGGCCTGACGCTTGCTCGCTATAGCCTTCTGATGCTGGATGAGCCAACCAACCACCTGGACATGGAAGGCAAAGAGGCGCTGGCGGAAACACTGCAACAGTTTGAAGGCGGAGTGCTGCTGGTGAGCCACGATCGTCAGTTAATTAGCCAGAGCTGTAACCGCTACTGGCTGATTGAGGACGGCAGGCTTAGCGAATGGCACGATGCGGAGGCGGTGTTTGAGCGCCTGCGTGCGGGCACCGGTCCGGTGGTGCCTGGGGCATCGAAGACTGCATCGAAGGCACCACCTTCAGCGTCTGACGATCTGCTCGAACGCCTGGTTGCCCTGGAAATGCTGCTGGAAGAGGATTTGGCGCGCAAGCCAAAACACCAAAAACCGCAGTTGCAGGCGCAATGGCGAAGAGAGATTGAGGAGATAGAAGCCCAACTATAAATCTGTACCCGGCGGTCGTTACGCCGGGTTTTTTACGTTAGCGTTTTCCCCTACTGATTATTAGAGGATCACCGTATTCTTAATCTGAAACTGAATTAATTGATGACATTATGTTGCGGTTGCCTTGCATTACAGCGCCAAAGTATTAATCCTTAATGGGTATTACACCTGCTATGCAGATACTCATTAGTAAAAGGAGAAACACATGAAGGCTGCTGTTGTCACTCAGGATCATCAGGTTAACGTTACAGAGAAAACCTTACGCGCGCTCAAACATGGTGAAGCGCTGCTGAAGATGGAGTGCTGTGGCGTTTGCCATACCGATCTCCATGTTAAAAATGGCGATTTTGGCGACAAGACCGGGGTGATCCTCGGCCATGAAGGGATTGGTATTGTCAAAGAGATTGGTCCGGGCGTCACGTCACTGAAAGTTGGCGATCGTGCAAGCGTGGCGTGGTTCTTCGAAGGCTGTGGCCACTGTGAATATTGTAATACCGGCAACGAAACTCTGTGCCGTGACGTAAAAAACGCGGGTTACTCCGTCGACGGCGGCATGGCAGAAGAGTGCATCGTGACCGCGGATTACGCGGTTAAAGTCCCGGAGGGGCTGGACTCTGCGGCGGCCAGCAGCATCACCTGCGCTGGGGTCACCACCTACAAAGCGGTAAAAGTCTCTGAGATCAAACCCGGCCAGTGGATTGCGATCTATGGCCTTGGCGGTCTGGGCAACCTCGCACTGCAATACGCCAAAAATGTCTTTAATGCGAAAGTTATCGCCATTGACGTGAATGACGAGCAGTTGAAGCTCGCTGCCAGCATGGGCGCAGACTTAACCGTGAACTCCCGCAGTGAAGATGCGGCAAAAGTGATTCAGGAGAAAACCGGCGGCGCACATGCGGCAGTGGTGACGGCGGTAGCGAAAGCGGCCTTCAACTCTGCTGTTGACGCGGTTCGCGCCGGAGGCCGCGTGGTGGCTGTTGGCCTGCCGCCGGAAGCGATGAGCCTGGATATTCCACGTCTGGTCCTGGATGGGATTCAGGTGGTGGGCTCTCTGGTGGGTACTCGTCAGGATCTGCTCGAAGCCTTCCAGTTTGCGGCTGAAGGTAAGGTGGTTCCGAAAGTCACGATGCGCCCACTGGAAGATATCAACGCCATCTTTAAAGAGATGGAACAGGGCCAGATCCGTGGCCGTATGGTGATTGATTTACGTTCTTAACCGCGGTGGCCGGGTAGCGGGTTTGCCCTGCCCGGCCTGTCACGTAGACGAACGGCGATCGGAAATCCACTCCTGAACCTCGATCTGGAACGTGTCCGGCGCTTTTCGATACATCTTCCGCGCCAGATCCAGGATGGTATGGCGTCCTAACTCCTCTTCCATCCGCTGCTGCGCGCTGTCCATAACCGATCGCACCCCGCACGGTCCGTCACAGACCCAGGCCGGTGGCGTTTCATCAAATACCGCCAGGCGCTGACGCACTTCCCGACATTCGAACATATTCTTATCGCCGTCGATGGCGTGCGCCACGTCCAGCACGCTGATCAGCTCTGCCGGACGCGCCAGCCGGAATCCTCCCCCCTTGCCTTCGGTGCTGATAACCAGCCCCGCGCGTGACAAACGAGTGAAAATCTTCCCAAGATAGTCGTACGGTACGCCCTGCAAGGCCGCCATCTCCCGGACGCTCATCTCACGCTCATTGCCTTTTGCATCCACCATACACATCAGGCTATGAATGCCATATTCCACACCAGAACTGTAAAACGCCATGGCTCACTCCGGGTCATTGTTCGCTGCATTATAACGAATTTTAACTCAGAAAGAAGTTGTCGCAGTTAACTCCGACAAGTATAGTGGCAGTTATGTCAGACACACAGCCTGACGAACAAAAGGATCGAGTATGAAAAAGCAGATTTTAATTGTGGGTAGTGGGTTTTCCGGTATGTGGGCTGCGGTCAGCGCCGCGCGTCTTTCTGCTCTGGAAGGTAATAATAGCCTCAGCATTGCCGTGCTGGCCCCGGTGCCGGAACTGCGCGTTCGTCCACGTTTTTATGAAGAGAACGTGTCGACGATGGTCGCGCCACTGACCGAACTGTTTGCTGAGCTGGGTATTGCCTTTATTTCGGGCGAAGCACAACGTATTGATACCTCATCTAAAACCGTTTTGTATCGCGATTCAAACGGCGCCATTGCCGAAGTCAACTGGGAACGTCTGATCCTCGCAACCGGTAGCCAGACTAAACGTCCGCCGATTGCCGGTCTGACTGAATACGCATTTGATATCGACCAACTCGACTCCGCCAGGCTGTTCGAGCAACATCTTGATTCGCTGGTTTCGCGCCCCTCCACCCCAGAACGCAATACCGTGGTCGTGTGTGGCGGCGGTTTTACCGGCATTGAGCTGGCAACGGAACTCCCTGATCGTCTTCGCACCCGCTTCGGCGCCGATACAAAGACTAAAGTGATCGTAGTTGAAAGAGGTGCAACCATTGGCGGGCGTTACAGCGAGGCGCTGCGTAACACCATTGAAGAAGCAAGCAACGCTCTGGACGTTGAATGGCGTTTAAACAGTGAAATTGAAGCTATTGATGCCAGCGGCGTGACGCTGAAAAACGGAGAGCGCATTGCCAGCGCGACTGTAGTGTGGACGGCAGGGGTAGAAGCTAACCCCCTCAGCCTGCAAATTGACGGGGAACGCGACACTCAGGGACGCCTTATCGTCACCGACACGTTGCAGGTCCCTGCGCATTCGGAGGTTTACGCGACGGGTGATATGGCTCACGCCAAAACGGACGATGCGGGCAACACGGCACTGATGACCTGCCAGCACGCGATCCAGCTGGGGAAATTCGCCGGACATAACGCAGCTGCCAGCCTGTTAAATCTGGAGCCGTACCCTTACCGTCAGGTGAATTACGTCACCTGTCTGGATCTGGGTGGCTGGGGCGCGGTGTACACCGAGGGCTGGGAACAGCGTGTTAAATCCGTGCGCGAGGAAGGCAAAAAGATCAAAGTCGCCATCACCAACGAACTGATTTACCCGCCAGCAGCAGACAAAGCTGTCGCATTTGCCGCCGCTGACCCACTGGCGAAATTCGTGTAGTCCCCTCCTGTGCCCGCGACCAGCGGGCAAAGCGTGAAATCAGGCCAGCGCTCCTGCGTTGGCCTGACGCTTTTTGGCACATAAAAAACCGTACATCAACAGAGAGGTCATTGCTGAGAAGGATAAGATCGCTGCCGGAAGCGTGACATAGCTCCAGCTAAAGCCGAGCGTAATCATCATTCCACCGAAATACGCGCCTATTGCGCTGCCGAGGTTAAACGCCATTTGCCCGCCTGCGGCCCCCAACATCTCGCCGCCTTTCGCATTTTGCAGCAGCAGTATTTGCAGCGGCGCAGAGAGCGCAAACAGCCCGGCGCAGCAGACGAACCCCATTACCAGTGAAGCTGTTTTAAGCTCGCCAAACGCGAACAGTAACAGCAGCGAAGCCACAATCACCATGTCGGTGGTGGCAGCAATGCGCAGCGGGCTAAAGCGCGACGACAGCTTGCCGCTGAAAACATTACCCAGCACCATGCCCAGCCCCATCAGCATCATGATCGCGGTCATGACGCCCTCGGAAAAGCCTGACACGTTGACCATAAACGGCTTCACGAAGCTAAACCAGGCAAACACCCCGGCATTGCCAAACATCGTAGCGGCAAAAATCAGCCACGGTTCCGGTTTTTTCAGGAAGTGGAATTGTTCTGTCAGCCGGGTGGTTGTCGTGTCGTGAATGTCTGGCACCCACAGCAGAACAGAGAGGATCACCAGCGCATCAAAGACGGCAATCAAAAAGAAGGTGTAACGCCAGTTAAATTCATGTCCCAGCCACGTCCCGAGCGGGACGCCAAGCAAATTGGCAACGGTCATCCCGGCAATCATCCCTGCTACAGCAACCGTCACCTTACCCGGTGGCGCAATTTTTGACAGGATTATCGCCCCCACACCGAAAATCGCGCCATGCGGGAAACCAGAGATTAAGCGCCCCGCCGCAAGCCCTATGTAGGTGTCAGAGAAGGTAAAGAGCGCGTTACCGACGACGCACATCGCCACCAGAAACAGCAGCGTTGTTTTCAGCGAAAATTTACTGGAGAACAGCGCCACAATCGGCGCGCCGATCACTACGCCAAAAGCGTAAAACGAAATCATATTTCCGGCGGAGGGAATCGAAATGCCCGTATCATGAGCCAGTTCTGTCAGCACGCCCATGATGCCAAATTCAGCCATCCCCAGGCCAAAGGTAGCCAGTGCTAACGAAAAAATTGTTTTTTTCATACCGCGACCACTGTTAAAAAATACGCAGCGTGCATTATTGATTAAACTTGTATGGTGAACCAGTTCAAATCAGCTTTCTGACACATTAATCCATTCATTCAGGCCGATTACACGCTTAGTACGGCCTCGATCCCGCGACCGGACCCATAGGGAGACCCGCCATGGTCAGTAAGAAGAAAACCCGTGTTGTTGATGATGTCGTTAAAAACGCGCCGCTCAAAACCAAAGCGTACGAGCAAGAGCTTCGCCGCCTCCATGTTGAACTGGTTAAGCTCCAGCAATGGGTGGTCGCCAAAGGGTTAAAGGTCTGTATTGTTTTTGAAGGGCGAGACGGCGCGGGTAAAGGCGGCGCCATCAAAGCCATCACCGAACGCGTCAGCCCCCGGGTGTTTCGCGTTGTTGCGTTACCGGCCCCCACCGATAAAGAGAAAAGTCAGCTCTATTTTCAGCGTTACGTTCCCCATCTGCCCTCTGCCGGTGAAATCGTCATTTTTGACCGGAGCTGGTACAACCGCGCAGGCGTGGAAAGAGTAATGGGTTTCTGTACCGAAGAGCAGGCCGAAAAATTTCTTGATGGAACGCCGGTGATGGAAAAAGCGATGGTCGATGCCGGGATCATATTGTTGAAATACTGGCTTGAAGTAACGCCAAAAGAGCAGGAACGCCGCCTGCGCGATCGCATTAATGATGGTCGCAAGATCTGGAAGCTGTCTCC
Organism: Enterobacter cloacae complex sp. XAL002; assembly: GCF_049236805.1. Lineage (NCBI taxonomy): Bacteria > Pseudomonadati > Pseudomonadota > Gammaproteobacteria > Enterobacterales > Enterobacteriaceae > Enterobacter > Enterobacter cloacae complex sp. XAL002. Next base: position 76,967 of record NZ_JBMKJN010000007.1, on the reverse strand, counting down.
AATGGACATTAAATCTTTCAATCTGTGGGATGAATATACCCTCGCCCGCGACGCGATGTTTAAAGCGACAGACACCGCCTGGGCGCCGTGGTTTGTGGCGCGCTCAGAAGATAAAAAACGGGTGCGGCTGAATATTATTTCGCATCTGCTTTCCCAGATCCCCTATAAAGAAATTCACGTTGACAAGGTGGATTTACCGAAACGCAAGATCGGCAAAGTGAAGCCAACAAAATATCCCTTCCGGTATATTGCAGAGCGGTTTTGATATTACTGGAAGACGGCTCGCATAATGTAGATTACCAGGGGAAACAGTATTGTTTTTTGTTGGCTGCGGTTGATAATGACCGCACCAACAAAGGAGAAAACATGAAACCGAACCGCACAGAAAGATGTGCTACGACAGAGCGCCCTACGGGGAATAGACCTCGCCCACTCTCTACAGCAGGAGAGCTCAAGCGGCAGCGTCAACAGGATCAAGGATTTATTAAAGCATTGAATGAATTAACGGCCAAAGCCGGGCTATTATCGGATGACCCTTATTTCGGAGGGCTTTGATGTGTTTTCAGTTTGACGTTTACCGCAATCCATCAAACAGAACGTGTGAATATCAACCCTATTTTATGATTATTCAGCACGATTATTATGACGACTTATCAACGAGACTTATTGTCCCGTTAAGCTATCACAATCATTTAAGAGGATATTCAAACGCTGCAACGCCACTGGTGAACCTTGAATTCCAGACATATTTTCTTAATACAGCCAACATCACACACGTGGAGACAAAAAAACTTAATAATAAGGATTATGTATGTAATCTGCGCAGTGCAAGAAGCAGTGTTCTTGCAGGAATTGATGCGTTAATTACCAATACGTAGCTAAAAGCCGCACAAGCGCAGCGCCGCCGGACAATGCCGACGGCGCGAGGTTTACTTCAACCCTTCCGAACTCTCTTTTTGCGCTTCAAGACGCTCAATGTCGCGGTACCAGCGAGGATGGTGCTTCTGCGCCCAGCGGCGGCTCACCTTCCCTTCAATCATGCCTTTAATCGATCCTTTCACCCAGAATGCCATATACATATGGATCAGAATGGCGTGGATCAGAATAATGGCCGAGGTCGCGTGGATCAGCAGCGCATAACGCACCACCTGAATCGGGAAATAGTGCGCAAAATACGGACGCCAGATGATCACCCCGGTCACCAGCAGCACAAAAATCATGCTCATGATGGTCCAGAACATCATCTTCTGCCCGGCGTTATATTTGCCCACCTTCGCGACTTTATGCTCGTTGCCTTTCAGAACCTCAACAATCCCTTTTAGCCACGGAATATCCTGCTTGTCAGGGATGTTGTGATGAACGAAACGTACAAACATAAACATCAGCACCACGAAAATCAGTACGCCGAAGAACGGATGCAGAATGCGCCCCATCTGCGGTGTCCCGAAGGTTTCCGTTAGCCACTGTAGCGTCGGGAAGAAGAACGAAATGCCGGATACCGCCACCAGGAAGAAGCAGATGACCACCGTCCAGTGACAGGCGCGATCGACAAATTTTGTGCGCACTATCATTTTCGACTTACTCATGATGCTCCTCCTCGTCGTCATCCACCTCTTTATTCGGCCCGATACCGATGTAGTGATAAATCAGCCCGGCAAAGGTGGCGATAAAGCCCGCCGCTGAGAGCGGCTTAAGCGCCCCTTTCCAGAGGTTGATTGAGGTATCGATCGCCGGATCCTTCGGCAGATTGTGATACAGCTCCGGCTGGTCATTGTGGTGCAGAACATACATGACGTGCGTACCGCCCACGCCCTGCGGGTTATAAATCCCGGCCTTGTCATAGCCGCGCGCTTTGAGCTTATCCACCCGCTGCTGCGCCACTTCCAGCATCTCTTTTTTGGTGCCGAAGTGGATAGCCCCGGTAGGACAGGTCTTCACGCAGGCAGGCTCCTGTCCGACGCTGACGCGATCGACACACAGCGTGCATTTATAGACCCGGTTATCTTCTTTATTGAGGCGCGGGATATTAAACGGACAGCCTGCGATGCAGTAGCCGCAGCCGATACAGTTATCCTGCTGGAAGTCGACGATCCCGTTGGCGTACTGAATAATTGCACCCGCAGACGGGCATGCCTTCAGGCAGCCCGGATCTTCACAGTGCATACAGCCGTCTTTACGGATTAGCCACTCCAGCTTGCCGTTCTGGTCGGTTTCGCTAAAGCGCATCACCGTCCAGGACTTGGCGCTCAGATCAGCCGGGTTATCGTAAACGCCAACGCAGTGCCCCACCTCGTCGCGGATATCGTTCCACTCCGAGCAGGCCACCTGGCAGGCCTTACAGCCCACGCAGGAGGAGACATCGATCAGCTTGGCGACTTCTGCCTTGTAGTCCCGCGCGCGAGGCGCGGGCGTTATCGGGTTGGTCGCGGAGCGTTTAATAATGTCTTGTGTTTCCATCGCCATTTAATCGCTCCTTACGCTTTCTCGATGTTGACCAGAAACGCTTTATACTCCGGCGTTTGCGAGTTGGAATCGCCGACGTTTGGCGTCAGGGTATTGGCGATGTAACCTTTCTGCGCCACCCCTTCAAAGCCCCAGTGCAGCGGGATGCCGACGGTTTCTACCTGCTGGCCGTGTACGTTCAGACTTTGCAGACGACGGGTGACCACCGCTACCGCGCGAATAAAGCCGCGTTTGCTGCTCACCGTCACGCGATCGCCATTGGCAATGCCTTTCGCCTTCGCCAGCGTTTCGCTTATCTCCACAAACTGTTCCGGCTGCGCGATGGCGTTAAGCCGCGCATGTTTGGTCCAGGTATGGAAATGCTCGGTCAGGCGGTAGGTAGTTCCGACATACGGGAACTTGTCCTTTTTACCTAAACGCAGCACGTCATCTTCATAGATACGCACTACCGGGCTGGAAACTACGTTCGGGTGCAGCGGGTTAGTGCCGAGCGGCGTTTCCATCGGCTCGTAATGTTCCGGGAACGGCCCTTCCGCCAGCTTGTCGATGGCAAACAGACGTCCCAACCCTTCCGGCTGCATGATAAACGGCCCGGTGTTGCTGCCCGGTGCGGCGGTGTTGAAGTCCGGGATATCGTTCCCCGTCCACTTCGTGCCGTTCCACTCGATCAGCATGCGTTTCGGATCCCACGGCTTACCGTTCACGTCTGCGGAGGCACGGTTGTACAGTACGCGGCGGTTCAACGGCCACGCCCATGCCCAGCCCAGCGTGTTGCCCAGGCCTGACGGATCGGCGTTATCACGGTTGGCCATCTGATTACCCTGCTCCGTCCAGCTGCCGGTGTAGATCCAGCAGGACGAGGCCGTGGTGCCGTCGTCACGCAACAGCGCGAAGCTATTGAGCAACTGGCCTTTCTTCGCCACCATATTGCCGTTGGCATCGTATAGATCGGCCAGCGCCACGCCGTTGTTCTCTTTTGCCACCTCTTCAGACTCAGGATGATCCGGCTGCTTGTAGTTCCAGCTCATCTTCAGCAGCGGCTCTGCGCCTTTGCCGCCTTCGGTGCGGTACATCTCGCGCAGACGATGGTAAATACCGGCCAGAATTTCGCCATCATTACGCGCTTCACCCGGCGCATCCTGACCTTTCCAGTGCCACTGTAGCCAGCGGCCAGAGTTGGCAATAGAACCGTCCTCTTCCGCAAAGCAGGTCGATGGCAGTCGGAACACCTCGGTCTGAATGGATGCCGGATCGACATCGTTAGACTCGCCGTGGTTCTGCCAGAACGTAGACGTTTCGGTGACCAGCGGATCGATAACCACCATGTACTTCAGCTTGCTCAGGCTGCGAACGACTTTGTTTTTATCCGGGAATGACGCCACCGGGTTAAAGCCCTGGCAGATATACCCCGTGACGTCGCCCTTATCCATCATGTTGAAATACTTGATGACATCGTAAGCCTGATCCCATTTCGGCAACCACTCAAAGCCCCAGTCATTCTCTTTCTGCGCCGCATCGCCGTAGAACGATTTCATCAGACTGACGGCAAACTTTGGGTAGTTACTCCAGTAGTTCACCTGGTCCGGACGCGTCGCTTTTGGCGTGTTGGCGTCAAGCCAGCTTTGCCAGTCGGTCTGCTTCTCCGACGGCAGGGTCAGGTAACCCGGCAGGCTGGTCGACAGCAGGCCGAGATCGGTTAAGCCCTGAATGTTGGAGTGTCCGCGCAGGGCGTTCACACCACCACCGGCCATCCCCATGTTGCCGAGCAGCAGCTGGATCATCGCCATGGTACGGATGTTCTGCGCGCCCACGGTATGCTGCGTCCAGCCCAGCGCGTACAGGAAGGTGGTTGTTCTGTCGGCGGCACTGGTGGAGGCCAGCACTTCACATACTTTCAGGAAGTCTGCTTTCGGCGTACCGCAGATGTTTTCCACCACGTCTGGCGTATAACGGGAAACATGCTGTTTCAGCAAGTTCCACACGCAGCGCGGATCGGTCAGGGTCTCATCGCGTTTCGCGTAGCCGTTTTCGTCGAACTGATAGTTCCAGGACGATTTATCGTACTGACGTTTCTCTGCGTCATAGCCGCTGAACAGGCCATCTTCGAAGGCGAAATCTTCCCGCACCAGCAGGCCGGCATTGGTGTAATGCTTAACGTATTCCGCGTTAATCTTATTGTTTTCGATCAGGTACAACAGCACGCCGGAAAGGAACGTAATATCCGTACCGGAGCGGATCGGCGCATAAATATCAGCCACCGATGCCGTACGCGTAAAGCGTGGATCGACGACAATCAGCGTCGCATCGTTGTTGTTTTTCGCTTCCATCGCCCAGCGGAATCCCACCGGATGGGCTTCAGCGGCGTTACCGCCCATCACCACCACGACGTTTGCGTTTTTGATATCAACCCAGTGGTTGGTCATCGCACCGCGACCAAATGTTGGAGCAAGACTTGCTACCGTTGGTCCGTGTCAGACGCGCGCCTGGTTATCAACCGCCAGCATGCCGAGGGAGCGCACAAATTTTTGCGTCAGCATGCCGGTCTCATTACTTGCCGCAGATGCACACAGCATCCCGGTGGAGGTCCAGCGGTTTACCGTCACGCCCTGATCGTTCTTTTCAATAAAGTTGGCGTCGCGATCCGCTTTCATCAGTTTTGCAATACGGGAGAAGGCCTCGTCCCAGGAGATGCGCTGCCATTTATCAGAGCCCGGCGCACGATATTCCGGATAGCGCAGACGGTTTTCACTGTGGACGTAGTCCAGCAGCCCCGCCCCTTTCGGGCAAAGCGCCCCGCGGCTCACCGGATGGTCCGGGTCCCCTTCAATATGATAAATCGCTTCTTTGGCGTTCTTCGCGCCATCACCCAGGCTATACATTAATAGCCCACAACCCACGGAGCAGTATGTGCAGGTGTTACGGATCTCTTTCGCGCGCAGCAGTTTATAGTTGCGTGCCTGAGCCAGCGCCATTTTGGGAGCGAATCCCAGCATTGCGGCTGTTGTTCCGGCCATACCGCCCGCGCAGATTTTAAAAAATTGTCTGCGGCTGACGTCCATTGCTGTCCTCGTTATCTGATAAGACTTCGCGCCGCAAACTAACAGCAAAGCCCCTGTTTTTTTTGCGTCAAATCAAGGTCGCCGAACTTCGCCCCCTTAATAGTCACCGCCGGTATGATTTATTACTCCTTTCTGGTTAACCGCGAAACAGAAAATTCGCCTGGTGAATGGGTTAGATGCTATAAGTTTACCCTTTGATTTTTATGAGACTGGCAGGGTAATGGACAGAAAAAGAGCAACGCTGATTGGCCTGGTGGCCATACTGCTGTGGAGCACCATGGTGGGTCTCATCCGCAGCCTCAGTGAGGGACTTGGCCCGGTGGGGGGCCCAGCGATGATCTACACCGTCAGCGGATTATTGTGTCTGGCGACGGTAGGTTTCCCTGATATTAAACGGTTTTCGAAAGGCTATCTCATTGCGGGCAGCGTCCTGTTTGTCAGCTATGAAATGTGCCTTGCCCTGTCGCTTGGCTTTGCCGCGACGCGCTCGCAGGCAATTGAGGTGGGCATGGTCAATTATCTCTGGCCAAGCCTGACGATTGTGTTCGCCATTTTGTTCAACGGACAAAAATCCACCCTGTGGGTGATCCCCGGCTTAGCGATCTCCCTGTTGGGCGTGGGCTGGGTCTTAGGCGGCGAAAACGGGCTGCACGTTCACGACATCATGCAAAACATCGTTTCCAGCCCGCTGAGCTACGGGCTGGCATTTGCCGGTGCCTTTATCTGGGCCGCCTACTGCACCGTCACCAGCAGGTATGCCAGAGGGCAAAATGGCATTACTCTTTTCGTCCTGCTGACCGCCCTGAGCCTGTGGGTCAAATATGCCGTCAGCGATCAGCCCGAAATGGTATTCAGCGTGCCGGTAGTCGTGAAACTGTTGATGTGTGGTGTTGCCCTTGGTTTTGGCTACGCCGCCTGGAACATTGGGATCCTCCACGGTAACGTCACGGTGCTTGCGGCCGTCTCCTACTTCACCCCGGTACTCTCTGCCGCGCTGGCGGCTATTTTGCTGAGCTCTCCGCTTTCATTCTCATTCTGGCAAGGGGCATTAATGGTTTGCGCCGGATCATTACTTTGCTGGTATGCCACCCGCAAATAGCATTTTAATTTTACCGGGCACGAATTATGCCCGGTAAAAATTAACATTATTTTAATATGTGATCACAGTAAAGAATATTATTTATAACATTCGTATGTATTTCTATTTTTGTATAGAGTACTCATAGAAAGTCAGATCCGTTGTGGAAATTGACATAAACTGACAACGCATGTAATTAATTCAACCCCAATATTCCCGTGCTATATAGCACATAGTGCAATAGTTTATTTCTGGATGTTTCTTTTAAAAAACAGTTGCAGGCTCCAGGATAAATCCACAAGTCACTGTTTTAAAAGTCAATAACACGGACCATTCCTTGACATTATCTGCCAAGCCCTTTTATCTCTCTCTAAAAACAAAAACGCATGGCAACTATTTCCAGCCTTATTATCGTGTTTTGTTAATAATCAATTTATGTATATAAATTAACCTTATTGAGCGATTTAAGGGAAATTTATCGGATCAGGATCACACTAATTGAAATTATCTTTAATATTTTGAAACTTATTATTGAAAGCAGTCTACGGAATTTTAAAAATAGTCTGCCATTGACGATAAGCCTCGTTTAAAAATCGCTCAGGTGGCTTAGGAAATACCTAAATAAAATTATAAGGGTTAGTTAAGATGAAACTTAAATTAGTTGCAGTGGCAGTGACTTCCATGTTGGCGGCTGGCGTTGTTAACGCGGCTGAAGTTTTTAACAAAGACGGTAACAAACTGGATCTGTACGGCAAAGTTACTGGTCTGCACTATTTTTCTGATGATGCTGGTAGCGACGGCGACAAAACATACGTTCGTCTGGGCTTCAAAGGTGAAACTCAGATCAACGATCAACTGACCGGATACGGCCAGTGGGAATATGAGTTCAAGGGCAACCGCTCTGAAGCTCAGGGTTCCGACGGCAACAAAACCCGTCTGGCCTTCGCTGGTCTGAAATTCGATAAATTCGGTTCCTTCGACTACGGTCGTAACTACGGTGTTGCTTATGACATCGGCGCATGGACTGACGTTCTGCCAGAGTTCGGTGGCGATACCTGGACGCAGACTGACGGCTTCATGACCGGTCGTACCACTGGCGTTGCCACCTACCGTAACACCGACTTCTTTGGTCTGGTTGACGGCCTGAACGTGGCTGCCCAGTACCAGGGTAAAAACGACCGTTCAGAGATCACCGAATCCAACGGTGACGGCTGGGGTCTGTCTTCTACCTATGAATTCGACGGCTTCGGTGTGGGTGCGACCTACGCTAAATCTGACCGTACTGACCGTCAGGTTCGTGCTGCAAGCAACCTGAACGCCGGTGGCGAAAACGCAGAAGTCTGGGCTGCTGGCCTGAAGTACGATGCGAACAACATCTACCTGGCAACCACCTACTCTGAAACCCGCAACATGACGGCGTTCGGTAGCGGTCACGTTGCCAACAAAGCACAGAACTTCGAAGTTGTGGCTCAGTACCAGTTTGACTTCGGTCTGCGTCCATCCATCGCTTACCTGAAATCCAAAGGTAAAGACATCGGTTCTTATGGCGACCATGACCTGGTTGAATACGTTGACGTTGGCGCGAGCTACTACTTCAACAAAAACATGTCCACCTACGTTGATTACAAAATCAACCTCGTGGATGACAGCCAGTTCACCAAAGATGCCAAAGTGGCTACCGACAACATCGTGGCTGTAGGTCTGACCTACCAGTTCTAAGATGTGTTAGTTCAAAAGGCCAGCCCTCGCGGCTGGCCTTTTTTTTACTGCTGCCCTCCGACCTTCGCCAGACTAAACCAGATCCCGATCGCCAGAATCATCAGCATGGCTCCCGCACTGCCCAGGGCCACGCTGTGCGAGGTGATGAACGCGGTTTTCGCCGCCGTCATCACCGGCTCGGCCAGTGACGGCGTCAGCTCCTGCGCGACCTTCATCGCTTCACCGATGGACGACGAGGCTTTATCGGTCAGCGACGCGCTCAGCCCCTGCGGCAGTACAATTGACGCCGAAAAGCTGCGGGTTAACAACAGACCGAAAATGGCGATCCCGAGACCAGCGCCCAGCTCGTAGGACATGGTTTCGATCGCGCCTGCCGCGGCCGCTTTCTCTTTCGGCGCGGCAGCCATGATCGCTGACGTCGATGCCAGCAGTGCGCTGGCGGCACTGAAGCCCAGCAGCACCATCAGGCTCCACGCCTGCCACTGTTGGGTGCTGAAATCGAGCGTCGACAGGCCGATAAAACTGATCGCGCTTAGCCCCATGCCTCCGGCCGCGACAATGCGCAGCCCCAGACGCCCGACCAGCACACCCGCGATCGGCCCGCTAAATCCGCTCGCCACCATCACCGGCAGCATAAATATCCCTGCTTCAAACGGCGTAAAACCATGCACGAACTGCAACTCCTGCGCCATCAGCAGTTCAAAGCCCACCAGCGCAATCATGGCGGTCATCGCCATGACCACGCCGCTTAAAATAATGCGATGGCAAAACAGACGCATGTCTATCATTGGCACGCGCGCGCGCAGCTGGATACGGACGAAAATAAACAGCATCACCGCCCCGGTAAGCAGCGTAGAGGCCACCATCCACGGCGACAGCACCCCTTTCAGGGCGGTTTTGGCGCTGTAGACCAGCAGTAAAATGGCGACAATCAGCATAATGGCATGGCTGATATTGAGCGGCTGCTCGGGCCGACCCTGCTGAGCAGGCACAAAGCGCGCAGCAAGCGAAACCACGATCAGCACGATCGGCACGTTAATCAGGAAGACCGAACCCCAGTAAAAGTGCTCCAGCAGCATGCCGCCAATCAGCGGGCCAAACGCCGCGCCGCCCGACCCAACGGCAGCCCAGACGCCAAGGGCGATGTTACGGTGCCGCACGTCAATAAACAGCGTGCGGATCCCTGCAAGCGTAGCCGGAATGATCATCGCCGCGCCAATCGCCAGCGACGCGCGGGCGGCAATCAGCCAGCCCGCGGACGGCGCAAAAGCCGCCGCTAACGATGACAGGCCAAACAGCACGCTGCCGATCATCAGCAGGCGCTTAAAACCGATGCGATCGCCCAGCGCGCCCATCGGCAGCACCATCCCCGCCATCACCAGCGAGTAAATATCAATAATCCACAGCAATTCGTTGCCGCTGGCACCCAGCGTCATGCTCAATGTTGGCGCCGCCACGTGCAGCACCGTCGCGTCAATCGCCACCGGGATATACACCAGCACGATAATCACTAACGCTAACCACTGACGAAACATAAATTTCCTTTTCATTTAAAAACTGGACACATGTCCAGATTGCGATCCTACGTAAAGTTGAACACTTGTCCAGCTCTTTGTTACACTCGTTTCGTTGCCATTGAGAGTGAGAAATTATGCGTTATCTGAGCAAGGACGAGCGGCGGGAAGAGATCCTACAGGCCGCAATGCGCGTGGCGCTGACCGAAGGATTCGCTGCGATGACCGTGCGCCGAATCGCTACCGAAGCGGGCGTCGCCACCGGGCAGGTGCATCACCACTTTGCGTCGGCGGGCGAGCTTAAATCGCTGGCGTTTGTCAGGCTGATCCGCGATTTGCTGGATGCTGAAATCGTTGGCGAAAACGCAGGCTGGCGCGAGCGCCTGCATGCCATGCTCGGCAGCGATGACGGCGGGTTTGAGCCCTACATTCGGCTGTGGCGGGAGGCGCAAATTCTCGCCAGCCGGGATAGCGATATCAAAGGCGCCTACGTTTTGACCATGGAGATGTGGCACCAGGAAACGGTCGCAATTATCCGCGCCGGTGCGGAGGCCAACGCCTTTACGCTTGCTGATCAGCCGGAAAATATCGCCTGGCGTTTAATTGGTCTGGTATGTGGCCTGGATGGCATATACGTCTTAAATATGCCTGAAATGGACGACGCGGCATTTAATAAGCATCTGGATAAACTTATCTCCCTCGAATTGTTTTAATACTCCCATCGGAGTATTAATTTCCGCAAAGAGTTACAATTAGTAACACATAAAGCGAACCCTGATTCCCATTCCAAACTCAGGGATTCGCTTTTTTATCTATCCTTTCAGATGTATCCCATAACATCCTATAAATTTCATACGCCACTGACAGGTATCTTTCTGTTTTTCCTTCTTTTTTCTCTCCACTTCGGTAAGCAAGAGGGTGATATGTCACATCAAAGCGAGAAGAGTAATCAGCATCTGTTGAGTAACTGGAAACCGGAAAACGCGCAATTTTGGGAGAATAAAGGGAAACATATCGCACGAAGAAACCTGTGGATTTCCGTGGCATGTTTGCTTCTGGCGTTTTGCGTCTGGATGTTGTTTAGCGCTATTGCGGTAAATCTTAATAAGGTCGGATTTAATTTCAGCACCGATCAGCTTTTTATGCTAACGGCATTACCTTCTCTCTCCGGCGCGATATTGCGTGTCCCCTACTCTTTTATGGTGCCGATATTTGGCGGACGTTACTGGACCGTGTTAAGCACCGTTATCCTGGTCGTACCCTGTGTCTGGCTTGGGATCGCCATTCAGAATACCGCCACGCCCTATTGGATCTTCATCATCATCGCGCTGCTGTGCGGTTTTGCCGGTGCCAACTTCGCTTCCAGCATGGGAAACATCAGCTTCTTCTTCCCGAAAGCCAGACAGGGCAGCGCACTGGGCATTAACGGCGGGCTGGGTAACCTGGGCGTGAGTGTGATGCAGCTGGTTGCGCCGCTGGTGATTTTCCTGCCGATGTTTACCTTCCTCGGCGTGCACGGCGTACCGCAGGAGGATGGCTCGACGATGTGGCTGGCGAACGCGGCGTGGATCTGGGCGCCGCTGCTGATTCTGGCCACCATTGCGGCGTTTTTTGGCATGAATGACATCGCCAGCTCGAAAGCGTCCATTGCCAGCCAGCTTCCGGTGCTTAAGCGCTTTCATCTCTGGCTGCTGAGCCTGCTTTATCTGGCAACCTTCGGCTCGTTTATCGGTTTCTCGGCAGGCTTTGCCATGCTGTCGAAAACCCAGTTTCCGGACGTTAATATCCTCCACCTCGCCTTCTTTGGCCCACTGATTGGCGCCCTGGCGCGTTCGGCTGGCGGGATGATTTCAGACAGGCTGGGCGGTGTAAGGGTGACGCTGATCAACTTCGTCTTTATGGCCATCTTTAGCGCCCTGATTTTCCTGACGCTCCCCGGGTCTGGTTCAGGTAGCTTTATCGCCTTCTATCTGGTCTTTATGGGCCTGTTTCTGACCGCAGGCCTGGGTAGCGGCTCGACCTTCCAGATGATCGCGATTATCTTTCGCCAAATCACCCTCGACCGCGTGAAAAAACAGGGCGGGAGCGATGAACAGGCACAGCATGAAGCGGTGACCGAAACGGCTGCGGCGCTGGGCTTTATCTCTGCCATCGGTGCGGTGGGCGGGTTCTTTATTCCCAAAGCCTTTGGCACCTCCCTGGCGATGACCGGTTCCCCGGTGGGCGCCATGAAAGTCTTCCTCGTGTTTTACATCGTCTGCGTGCTCGTCACCTGGCTGGTGTACGGCCGCAAATCCTCACAAAAATAATAACTACCTCTTCGCCGGAGCGTGATGCCTCACCCTCCGGCCATGTTATCGAAGCAGGAGAAATGTCATGAGCAAACTGTTGGACCGCTTCCGTTACTTCAAAACAAAAGGCGACAGTTTCGCCGATGGGCACGGCCAGGTGTACCACACCAACCGCGACTGGGAGGACAGCTACCGTCAGCGCTGGCAGTTCGACAAGATTGTGCGATCCACCCACGGCGTTAACTGCACCGGCTCCTGTAGCTGGAAGATTTATGTCAAAAATGGCCTGGTGACATGGGAAACCCAGCAGACCGACTACCCGCGTACCCGCCCCGACCTGCCTAACCACGAACCGCGCGGCTGCCCGCGTGGCGCAAGCTACTCCTGGTATCTCTACAGCGCCAACCGTCTCAAGTACCCGCTGGTACGCCGCAGGCTGATCGAACTCTGGCGCGAGGCGCTGGCGCAGCATACCGATCCAGTGCTGGCCTGGGATGCCATTCAGAACGATCCACAGAAAGCGCAAAGCTACAGAAAGGCGCGCGGTAAAGGCGGGTTTATCCGCTCAAACTGGAAAGAGCTTAACCAGCTGATTGCTGCCGCCAACGTCTGGACCATCAAAAATTACGGCCCGGATCGGGTAGCCGGTTTTTCCCCCATCCCGGCCATGTCGATGGTCTCTTATGCCGCCGGTACGCGCTATCTCTCCCTGCTCGGCGGCACCTGCCTGAGCTTCTATGACTGGTACTGCGATTTGCCTCCGGCATCGCCGATGACCTGGGGCGAGCAGACCGACGTGCCGGAATCGGCGGACTGGTACAACTCCAGCTATATCATTGCCTGGGGCTCGAACGTGCCGCAGACGCGTACCCCGGACGCCCACTTCTTTACCGAAGTGCGTTACAAAGGCACCAAGACCGTCGCCATTACGCCGGACTTCTCGGAGGTGGCGAAGCTCAGCGACCAGTGGCTGGCCCCCAAACAGGGTACCGACAGTGCCCTCGCCATGGCGATGGGGCATGTGATCCTCAAAGAGTTCCACCTTGATAACCCGAGCGATTACTTCCTCAACTATTGCCGCCGCTACACCGACATGCCGATGCTGGTCCTGCTGGATGAACAGGCTGACGGTCGCGTGGTGCCGGGCCGCATGCTGCGCGCGTCGGATCTGGCCGACGGTCTGGGTGAAACCAATAATCCGGAGTGGAAAACCATCGCCTTTGACGTCGCCGGAAATCTGGTGGCGCCGAACGGCTCTATCGGTTTCCGCTGGGGCGAAAAAGGCAAATGGAACCTGGAGTCGCTGGCCGCGGGACAGGAGACCGAGCTGACGCTTTCCCTGCTCATCACCCACGACAGTGTGGCAGACGTGGCCTTCCCTTACTTCGGGGGCAACGAGAACCCGCATTTCCGCAGCGTGAAGCAGGAGCCGGTGCTGACGCGCCGCGTACCGAGTAAAACCCTGACGCGGGCCGACGGTAGCCAGAGACGCGTGGTCAGCGTGTACGATCTGGTCCTCGCAAACTACGGCCTCGATCGCGGTCTGGAAGACAGTAACGCGGCGGCAAACTACGCCGAGATCAAAGCCTACACCCCGGCCTGGGGCGAACAAATTACCGGCGTCCCCGCTTACCTGATAGAAAAAATCGCCCGTGAATTTGCCGACACGGCGCACAAAACCCATGGTCGTTCGATGATCATCCTCGGGGCCGGTGTGAACCACTGGTACCACATGGACATGAACTACCGCGGGATGATCAACATGCTGGTCTTCTGCGGCTGCGTCGGGCAAAGCGGCGGCGGCTGGTCGCACTATGTCGGCCAGGAGAAACTGCGTCCGCAAACCGGCTGGCTGCCGCTGGCCTTCGCGCTGGACTGGAACCGTCCGCCGCGCCAGATGAACAGCACCTCTTACTTCTACAACCACGCCAGCCAGTGGCGCTATGAGAAGCTCACCGCACAGGAGCTGCTTTCTCCTCTTGCAGACGCGTCGAAATTCACCGGACATCTGATTGATTTCAACGTCCGCGCCGAGCGCATGGGCTGGCTCCCTTCCGCGCCGCAGCTCAACCTCAACCCGCTGCACGTTAAGGCCCGTGCCGACGCCGCCGGAATGTCGCCGCAGGATTACACCGTGCAGGCGTTAAAATCGGGCGATATTCGCTTCGCCTGCGAACAGCCGGACAACGGCAAGAACCACCCGCGCAACCTGTTTGTCTGGCGTTCTAACCTGCTTGGCTCGTCCGGAAAAGGCCATGAGTACATGCTCAAATACCTGCTTGGCACCGAGAGCGGGATTCAGGGCGAGGATTTAGGCTCAACGGATGATGTCAAACCTGAAGAGGTGGAATGGCAAACCGCCGCCATTGAGGGCAAGCTGGATCTGCTGGTGACGCTCGATTTCCGTATGTCCAGCACCTGCCTGTTCTCCGATATCGTCCTGCCGACCGCCACCTGGTATGAAAAAGACGATATGAACACCTCGGACATGCATCCGTTTATTCACCCGCTCTCTGCCGCCGTTGACCCCGCGTGGGAGTCCCGCAGCGACTGGGAGATCTACAAAGGCATCGCCAAAGTCTTCTCTGAAGTGTGCGTCGGGCATCTCGGCACCGAAACTGACGTGGTGCTACAGCCGCTACAGCATGACTCCCCGGGGGAACTGTCGCAGCCTTTTGATATTCTGGACTGGCGCAAAGGCGAGTGCGATCTCATCCCCGGTAAAACCGCGCCAAACATTGCGGTCGTCGAGCGCAACTATCCGGAAACCTACGAGCGCTTCACTTCTCTCGGTCCGCTACTGGACAAGCTCGGCAACGGCGGAAAAGGCATATCGTGGAACACGCAAAACGAAGTCGATTTCCTCGGCAAGCTCAATTACGTCAAGCTCGACGGCCCGGCCAAAGGCCGACCACGCATTGAAACCGCCATTGATGCTTCAGAGGTGATCCTCGCTCTTGCGCCGGAAACCAACGGTCAGGTCGCGGTCAAAGCCTGGGAGGCCCTCGGCGAACTGACCGGGCGCGATCACACCCATCTGGCGCTGAACAAAGAAGACGAGAAAATTCGCTTCCGCGATATTCAGGCGCAGCCGCGCAAAATTATCTCCAGCCCAACGTGGTCCGGCCTTGAGAGCGAGCATGTCTCGTATAACGCAGGCTATACCAACGTTCACGAGCTGATCCCGTGGCGCACGATTTCCGGCCGCCAGCAGCTGTATCAGGATCACACCTGGATGCGCGCCTTCGGTGAAAGTCTGGTGGCCTATCGTCCACCGATTGATACCCGCAGCGTCACCCACATGCGCGAGATCCCGCCGAACGGCTTCCCGGAAAAAGCGCTTAACTTCCTGACGCCGCACCAGAAATGGGGCATTCACTCCACCTACAGCGAAAACCTGCTGATGCAGACCCTGTCACGCGGGGGGCCAATCGTCTGGATCAGCGAAACCGACGCGCGCGAGCTGGGGATTGAGGACAACGACTGGATCGAAGCCTTCAACGCCAACGGCGCCCTCACCGCCCGCGCGGTGGTTAGCCAGCGCGTGCCGCCGGGCATGACCATGATGTACCACGCTCAGGAGCGCATTCTGAACATTCCGGGGTCAGAAGTGACCGGACGGCGCGGCGGGATCCACAACTCGGTCACCCGCGTCTGTCCGAAACCGACCCACATGATTGGCGGCTACGCGCAGCTGGCGTACAGCTTTAACTATTACGGCACCGTCGGCTCGAATCGCGACGAGTTCATTATGATCCGCAAAATGAAAAACATTAACTGGCTGGACGGCGAAGGTCGGGATCAGGTTCAGGAGGCGAAAAAATGAAAATACGCTCACAGGTTGGCATGGTACTGAATCTCGATAAATGCATTGGCTGCCACACCTGCTCGGTCACCTGTAAGAACGTCTGGACCGGGCGCGAAGGGATGGAGTATGCGTGGTTTAATAACGTCGAAACCAAACCGGGTATCGGCTATCCGAAAAACTGGGAAGATCAGGATGAGTGGCAAGGCGGATGGATCCGCAGTATTCACGGCAAGCTGACCCCGCGCCTCGGCGGAAAAATGGGCGTCCTGTCGAAAATTTTCGCCAACCCCGTGTTGCCGCAGATTGACGATTACTATGAACCTTTCACCTTCGATTACCAGGATCTTCACCGCGCCCCGGAGGGGGATCACCTCCCTACCGCCCGCCCCCGCTCGCTGATTGACGGTAAGCGGATGGATAAGATCGTCTGGGGACCAAACTGGGAGGAGCTGCTGGGCGGCGAGTTCGAAAAACGCGCCCGCGATCGAAACTTTCAGAAGATCCAGAAAGAGATGTACGGTCAGTTCGAAAACACCTTCATGATGTACCTGCCGCGCCTGTGCGAGCATTGCCTCAACCCGAGTTGCGTTGCCACCTGCCCGAGCGGTGCGATTTACAAACGCGAAGAGGACGGCATTGTGCTGATCGACCAGGACAAATGCCGCGGCTGGCGACTGTGCATCAGCGGCTGTCCGTACAAGAAAATCTACTTCAACTGGAAAAGCGGCAAGTCAGAGAAGTGCATCTTCTGCTATCCGCGCATCGAGTCCGGCCAGCCGACCGTCTGCTCAGAAACCTGCGTTGGACGCATCCGCTACCTTGGCGTGCTGTTGTATGACGCGGACCGTATTGAAGAGGCGGCCAGCACCGAGCATGAAACCGATCTGTATGAGCGCCAGTGCGACGTGTTCCTTAACCCGAACGATCCGGCGGTGATTGAAGAAGCCCTGAAGCAGGGCATCCCGCAGAACGTCATCGACGCAGCGCAGCGTTCCCCGGTTTACAAAATGGCGATGGACTGGAAGCTCGCCCTGCCGCTGCATCCGGAATACCGCACCCTGCCGATGGTCTGGTATGTGCCGCCGCTGTCACCGATTCAGTCCTACGCGGACGCGGGTGGTCTGCCGCAGAGCGACGGTGTACTGCCTGCGGTCGAAAGCCTGCGCATCCCGGTGCAATACCTGGCAAATATGCTCAGCGCGGGCGATACCGGCCCGGTGCTGCGCGCTCTGAAGCGCATGATGGCGATGCGCCACTACAAACGCTCCCAGACCGTGGAAGGCGTGACCGATACCCGCGCCATTGAGGAAGTGGGCCTGACCGAAGCGCAGGTTGAGGAGATGTACCGCTATCTGGCCATCGCTAACTACGAAGACCGCTTCGTGATCCCGACCAGCCACCGCGAAATGGCGCGCGACGCCTTCCCGGAGAAAAACGGCTGCGGCTTCACCTTCGGTGACGGCTGTCACGGCTCCGACACCAGGTTCAACCTCTTCAACAGCAGCCGCATCGACGCGATCAACATTACCGAGGTGCGCGATCACGGGGAGGGAGAATAATGCAGATCCTTAAAATCATCGCGCTACTGATTGAGTATCCCGATGAGCTGCTTTGGGATAACCGTGAAGAAGCGCTTTCCCTGGTGGAACAGGATGCGCCCATGCTACTGCCGTTTGCGCAGCAGCACCTGAGCGCCCCGCTGCTGGATAAGCAGGCCGAATGGTGTGAAGTTTTCGAGCGGGGGCGCGCGACTTCACTACTGCTGTTCGAGCACGTTCACGCCGAGTCCCGCGATCGCGGTCAGGCGATGGTCGACCTGATGAGCCAGTATGAGAAAGCCGGGCTGGAGCTGGATTGCCGCGAGCTGCCGGACTATCTGCCGCTCTATCTGGAATATCTCAGTATCGTCAGCGACGACGAGGCGCGTGAAGGGCTGCAAAACGTCGCGCCTATACTGGCGCTGATTGGAGGCCGCCTGAAACAGCGCGAGGTAGCGCATTACCAGCTGTTTGACGCCCTGCTGTCGCTGGCGGAAACACGGCTTTCCAGCGACAGCGTGGCGAAACAGGTATCCGGTGAAAAACGTGATGATACCCGTCAGGCGCTGGACGCCGTGTGGGAAGAGGAACAGGTCAAGTTTATCGAAGACAACGCCACATCGTGCGACAGTTCGCCGATGCAGCAATATCAACGACGCTTTAGCCAGGACGTCGCGCCGCAGTACGTGGACGTCAGCGCCGGAGGCCCAAAATGACTCATTACCTGAACGTGTTTTTCTATGACATTTATCCGTACATCTGCGCCACCGTCTTCTTCCTCGGCAGTTGGTTGCGCTACGACTATGGGCAGTACACCTGGCGGGCGTCATCAAGCCAGATGCTCAGCAAGCGCGGGATGAACTGGGCTTCGAACCTGTTTCATATTGGGATTCTGGGGATCTTCTTCGGGCACCTGTTCGGCATGTTAACCCCGCACTGGATGTACGCCTGGTTTTTACCCGTCGCGGTTAAACAGCAGTTAGCCATGATTGCGGGAGGTATTTGCGGGGTGCTGACGCTGATCGGTGGGTCGATGCTTTTGATCCGTCGCCTGTTCAACCAGCGGGTGCGCGCCACGTCCACCACGCCGGATATTATCATCATGAGTATCCTGCTGCTTCAGTGCATCCTTGGGCTGTCGACCATTCCTTTCTCCGCTCAGTACCCTGACGGAAGCGAGATGATGAAGCTGGTCGGCTGGGCGCAGGGGATCGTCACGTTTAAGGGCGGCTCGTCGGAAATGCTGAGCGGCGTCGCGCCGATCTTCCGCGTGCATCTGGTGCTGGGGATGACGATCTTCCTCATCTTCCCGTTCACCCGCCTGGTGCACGTGTGGAGCGCGCCGTTTGAGTACTTCACGCGTCGGTATCAGGTGGTGAGATCGCGCCGTTGATTTGTCGGGTGGCGGCTACGCCTTACCCGACCTACGTTCACACGCCCGTAGGCCCGGTAAGGCGTAGTCGCCACCGGGCTATTTCCCTGCCTGCGGATGCGTATCAAACCCTGCCATTACTGCCGTCAGCTCTGCCAGTGTAAAGCCGTGCTTCGGGTCATCAACGCCCAGGCCAAACCGCTCCTGCATCAGCTTATATAGCGCCTCCGCATCCGGCAAATGGATCTGCTCCTCCACATGACCGTTCTGCCAGTGGGTAAAATTAAAGTTGGTCAGCGTCAGCTTGCCCCCGTCCGGCAGATGGCGACACATCAGCAGGTGATGACGAAAATGGGACTGAGGCCAGTGCGCCGACCAGAAGTTACCCATCACGTAATCGTTGAAGTACTGCGTCCCCAGGTCAAATTGGTACATTGACTGCCAGTGCTCGTGATGGCGGAATTGCAGTACCCAGTCGTCACCCTCGCTCAGCAAACGATAACTCCCGTGCGGGGTTTTCTGCTCCTCGTTGGCGATCAAACGAATCGGCGCCGTCAGCGTTTGTCCGCCAAATCCCACATCGGCGATCCAGCGCTCGCCGTTCAGCTCAACCAGCAGCAACCGGTGCGTGCGCGGCGGCATCTGCGACGGATTCGCCAGCACAACCCGCCCCAGCACGCTGCGTACCGTAAACCCAACTTCGCGCAACACCCGCTCAAACAGGCCATTTTGCTCGAAGCAATATCCCCCCCGACGCGCGGTGACCAGTTTATCCACCAGACACCCGTCGTCCAAATGGATTTCCCGCGGCAAAACGACGTCAATATTTTCATAAGGGATCGCGCAGTTATGGTGTAAATGGAGCCCCCGCAGGGTATCGATATTAACCTGTACGGGCTGCTGCCAGCCCGTGCGGGCAAAATAAGCACTCAGAAATGGGGACATGATATGCTCCATGATGTGATATCCCCTGTTTATAAACTATTTTCCCTTATGCATATGCGCAAAAGTGCTTTTTCGGCATACTCATCGTGTACATGAGGAGATCCTATGAGCCACTTTCGTCCTGTTGAATTACGTCATGCCAGCCGTCTTCTGAATCACGGTCCAACCGTGCTCATCACCAGCCGGGATGAGACCATCGATCGTCGCAACGTCATGGCCGCCGCATGGTCTATGCCGGTGGAATTTGAACCCCCGCGTATCGCGATCGTGGTAGACAAAAGCGCGTGGTCACGGGAGTTGATCGAACGCAGCGGGAAATTCGGCATTGTGATCCCCGGCGTGGCGGCAGCCAACTGGACCTGGGCGGTCGGCAGCGTCAGCGGGCGCGACGAGGATAAATTTAACTGCTACGGGATCCCGGTTATTCATGGCCCTGAGCTTGGTCTGCCGGTTATAGAAGAGAAATGTCTGGCGTGGATGGAGTGTCGGTTATTACCTGTCACTTCTGCGGCCGAGAAATATGACACCCTGTTTGGCGAAGTGGTTTCCGCCGCGGCAGATGAACGCGCATTTGTCTCCGGACGCTGGCAGTTTGACGGGGATAAGCTGAATACGCTGCATCATCTGGGGGCCGGGACGTTTGTGACGAGTGGGAAGATGGTGAAGGCGCTGGATTGATTTTTTAATTATACCCATCTGAATTATATAAAATTTTTATGGCATTTTATGTTTATCATAACGATGTTAAACGGAGGATATTTCAGAAGCTGTTGCATAAACAATCTTTCGTAAAGGAAATATCCATGTCATGGAACAAAGATGGCGCAATATCATATGCGAAATCACACGCGCAACCCAGCAGCACGGGTTATTGTGCTCGTTACGTAACAGAAGCGATCAGAGCGGGTGGTCGATTAAAAATCCCCAACACGCGTCTGGCAAAAGATAAGGGGCGCACATTAGTCAATGCAGGCTTACCGCAACATACAACCTCATTACGAACTGTTCAGGCATGGTTAATGAAACCACTCTACTTTTTACTTTTCGCCCTGTCTCCGCTCGCGGCCGCAGAAAACATTTATGCACCGGGTCAGGCGGCGCTTAAATTCAATCAATGGTATATAGCGCAGTTAGATCAGAACAAACCGCCCGTACTCAATCCAGACATTATGAACGAGTACGTAGCCTCAGGGACCATTGCAGCAATTAAAGAAATGTACTCTGGCGACAGTAACGACAAAGATATGCCCGATGCGGATATGTTTATCAAAGCGCAGGACTGGGATGATGACTGGAATCAGATAACCGTCTTACATTCTGATTTTGACGCCGTTTGCACAAACGTCTATGTCGCATTTGGTAAGAAGCAAGATCATGTTATTGCAGATTGTCTCGTTGAAGAGCAAGGAAAATGGAAAGTGCGCTCAGCGACGCTAATTAAGTAACAGGCATAAACTCCCTGTCGTAATAATAAAAACACATGGTAGCCAAATGACTACCATGTGCAATTAATTAACTCTTCACGCGCTTCGCAATAATCTCATCCGCCACATTCCGCGGAGCTTCCGCAAAATGATGGAACTCCATCGTATACGTCGCGCGCCCCTGGGACATCGAGCGCAGCGTGGTGGCGTAGCCAAACATTTCAGCCAGCGGGACGTCAGCGCGAATAATCTGGCTGCCGTACTGCTCTGCCATCCCCTGCACCATGCCGCGGCGGGAGGAGAGATCGCCCATAATGTTCCCGGCATACTCTTCCGGCGTTTCCACCTCAACGTGCATCACCGGCTCAAGAATAACCGGATCCGCCCGCCGCGCGCCCTCTTTGAAGCCGAGGATCGCCGCCATGCGGAAGGCCATCTCCGAGGAGTCAACGTCATGGTAGGAACCAAACGTCAGGGTCGCTTTCACATCGACAACCGGATAGCCCGCCAGCACCCCCGTATTCATGGCTTCTCTCAAGCCTTTTTCCACCGACGGGATGTACTCCCGTGGCACTACCCCGCCTTTGGTGGCATCTTCAAACACAAAACCACTTCCGGCTGCTATCGGCTCCAGACTCAGGACCACATGACCGTACTGCCCTTTCCCGCCGGACTGTCGGACAAATTTACCTTCAATATCCTTCACCGCTTTACGCAGGGTTTCACGGTAGGTGACCTGCGGACGACCAATGTTTGCCTCAACGCCAAACTCACGCTTCATGCGGTCAACGATGATTTCGAGATGCAGTTCGCCCATCCCGGAGATAATGGTCTGACCGGACTCTTCGTCCGTGTGCAGACGGAAAGACGGATCCTCCGCCGCCAGGCGCTGTAGGGCGATCCCCATTTTCTCCTGATCGGCCTTGGTTTTCGGCTCAATCGCCAGCGAAATAACCGGGTCCGGGAACTCCATCCGTTCAAGGGTGATCACCGCATTCGGGTCGGTCAGCGTGTCACCGGTGGTGACGTCTTTCAGCCCGACACAGGCTGCGATATCCCCTGTGCGCAGCTCGTCCACCTCATGGCGGTCGTTGGCATGCATCAGCACGATGCGCCCGATTCGCTCTTTTTTGCCCTTTACCGGGTTATAAACCGCGTCGCCTTTGCGCAGTATGCCGGAATAGACACGAATAAAGGTCAACTGTCCGACGTACGGATCGCTCATCAGCTTGAAGGCCAGCGCAGAAAATGGTTCATCATCGCTTGGGTGGCGCTCAGCGTGCTGTCCGTCTTCGTCTACCCCATCAATAGCGGGCACGTCCAGTGGAGACGGCATCAATTCAATCACCGCGTCGAGCATGCGCTGCACACCCTTGTTCTTGAAAGCGCTGCCGCACAGCATGGGCTGTATTTCACCGGAGATCGTCCGGATCCGTAACCCTTTGATGATTTCCGCCTCATCCAGTTCGCCCGTCTCAAGGTACTTATCCATAAGCTCATCGCTGGCTTCTGCCGCAGACGAGACCATTTTTTCTCGCCACGTCTGCGCGGTGCTCAGCAGATCGTCGGGCACCGGCGCGTAGGTGAACGCCATGCCCTGGGTCGCATCATCCCAAAGAATGGTGCGCATCTTGATGAGATCAACCACGCCGGTGAAGTGTTCCTCTGCGCCCACGGGGATCACAATCGGGACCGGATTAGCTTTCAGCCGCTCCTGCATCATCCGCACCACGCGGAAGAAATCCGCACCCGGGCGGTCCATTTTGTTGACGAATGCCAGACGCGGGACGTGATATTTATTCGCCTGACGCCAGACGGTTTCCGACTGCGGCTGCACGCCGCCGACGGAGT
Source organism: Enterobacter cloacae complex sp. XAL002 (assembly GCF_049236805.1). Lineage (NCBI taxonomy): Bacteria > Pseudomonadati > Pseudomonadota > Gammaproteobacteria > Enterobacterales > Enterobacteriaceae > Enterobacter > Enterobacter cloacae complex sp. XAL002. The sequence continues at coordinate 53,905 of NZ_JBMKJN010000007.1, read as the reverse complement.
CATAAACCATCACCGCGCCGTCGAGCACACGCATGGAACGTTCCACCTCAATGGTGAAATCCACATGCCCGGGGGTGTCGATAATATTGATGCGGTGCGGTTCAAAGCCTCTGTCCATGCCGGGCCAAAAACAGCTCACCGCCGCCGACGTAATGGTGATCCCGCGCTCCTGCTCCTGCGCCATCCAGTCGGTGGTTGCCGCGCCATCGTGTACTTCACCCAGCTTGTGGCTCATCCCGGTGTAAAACAGGATGCGCTCAGTGGTGGTTGTTTTGCCCGCATCGATATGCGCGGAGATACCGATGTTGCGATAACGTTCGAGTGGAATGGGTCGGGGCATGATATTTCCTTACGTCTTCATGACGGGTTTGTGACGACCAGGATAGTCGCGTGTTTGTTCGTTTGTTATAATAGTCCTATTGTACGAGTATTATCGAACTATTTTTTAACGGTTGACCTATTGTTGATATAGCTCAATCTCACGCGAGACGCAGGAAAACGATGATCCCAAACCACCCGGAACCTGAACAAATACTGCTGGAAAATGTGCTGTTCGCCCTCGGCAATCCGCTGCGGCTGGCGATTATTCGACGGCTGGCCGACGGCAGTGAGCTGAGCTGCAACGCGCTGCGCCCGGACGAGGTGGTGAAATCAACCATGACTCACCACTGGCGTGTACTGCGCGACAGCGGCGTGATCTGGCAGCGCCCGCAGGGGCGCGAGAATATGATTTCACTGAGAAGAGAAGATCTGGACGCCCGCTTTCCGGGGCTGATGGCGATCCTGTTACAGTCGAAATCATAAGCGCTCTGACTGTTGCCCTTCGGCCAGCGCGCGCAGCGTAGCTTTGAGCCAGTTCGTGACGCCTCGTTTCCCGCTGCGCTTGTGCGAATAAATTTTTACTTCAAACGGACTGATGTGGAACGGTAAATCAAAAATTTTAATACGGGTAGCTGGCAGCAGCTTTTCAGCGGCGAATCGCGGTAACGCCATCAGCAGATCGCTTTCTGCAATAACAAACGGGGCGCTGAGCATAGACGGGGTTTTGATCGCAATGTGTCGGGTATAACCCATGCGTTCCAGCTGCAAATCCAGCACCCCCTGCTTCTCATTCCACGGCGTAACCACAAGATGCCGGGCGGCGAGATAATCCTCCAGCGTGAGCGCGCTCCGGCTCGCATTGCTAATCACCACATATTCATCTTCGAACCAACTGATCTCTTCCAGCTCCGGGTACCGGCGATCCTCAATGGTGCTGAATCCCAGGGCCAGATCCACCTCTCCTGCCAGTAATTCCGTCAACGCCGGGCTGTGCGGCAAATATCGTAATTCCAGACGCAAGCCAGGCGCCGCATGTTGAAGCGTATTCATGAGCGCAGGGAATATGCAGAACGCGGTAAAGTCCGTTATCGCGATCTGCAAACACGCTGTACTGATAGCAGGATCAAATTCCGGCTGCGGCGACAGCTCCTGGTCGAGATATTTCAGGGCCGATGCAATAACTGGCGCAAGCTGGGTGGCATAGACGCTGGGACACATTCGATGTCCTTCCCGGTAGAACAGCGGGTCGTTGAGCGAAACACGCAGCCGTGACAGGGCATGGCTGAGCGCCGAGGTGCTCATCGCCAGCTCATCTGCCGCAAGTCGAACGGAACTGTGGCGATAAATCGCGTCAAAAACCGGCAGAAGGTTTAAATCAAGGCGCCTTAAGGCTGGATGCATAATATTCATCATTTATTGATTTCATTGCACTTAATTCTTCTGACATTAGCCTTTATGCTTATCCCCATCAACTACAAACAAAGATAAAGGGAAAGGAATGAGCATTACGATTCGTCAGGCGCGACCTGAAGATGCAGCGGCAATATACGATATGATTTACGAACTCGCAGTCTATGAAAAAGCGCCAGAAGAAGTGGTCACCACGCCGGACGAAATCCGTAAAACGCTGTTTGGTGCAGACAGTAAAACCGAAGCGCTGGTTGCCGAATATGCAGGCCATGCTGTGGGGTATGCCGTTTTTTTCACCAGCTATTCCACCTGGCTTGGTCGCAACGGCATCTATATGGAAGATTTGTATGTCTCCCCGGAATACCGCAGCAAGGGTGCGGGAAAAGCACTGCTTAAAAATATCGCGCAATGCGCAGTGGAACGTCACTGCGGCCGGCTGGAATGGAGCGTGCTTGACTGGAACCAGTCTGCAATTGATTTTTATCTGAGCATCGGCGCGGTACCGCAGTCCGAATGGGTACGCTATCGTCTTGATGGCGAGGCATTGCGGGCATTTGCTGAGTAGCAATGCCATCGCGTGAAACGCCCCTCTTTCTAAGGGGCATAATGTCAATGAAAGCGTTGCTGAAGCACGGTATATCTGAGAAAGAGTTTACCGTCTTTTTTTGTTTTCTCTGAGACGTTCGACGATTCAGCGACCGAGGCTCATTCCGGCTGCGTCAGGCTGTAGACGGGGATCCGCCGGGTTGTCATCGTTAGCGTATCAAACACCTCAGTCTCTGACGTCACAATCCTCGTGCCCGTTTTTCTTAGCCTCTGCACATCGGCCGCGATGCGCTGAATGCCAAACCAGAAAAGCCCGTCGAGCGCCGTTACAGATAGTCCATTTTCGAGTGCCAGTTTGAGTCGTTCCCTGGGCGCTTTCACCTGCTGTGCAATTTGCCGGTAAGGTACTTCACTTCCGCCAGTGCTGTCGCTTCGCTGGATCCGCGTTTTCAGGTGATAGGTAAATTCGTCAGGAACGCCTTCCAGGTCCTGTTTAAGGCTGTAAACGCAGCCAAACCGCTTGCCGTTGAACAGGACATTTTTTTGACTGAGCTGGAACTCATTTCTGATCCCATCAATCAACTGCGGGGCGCGGGTGAGGAGTAACCGGAAGGGAAGCTCAAAGCTGGTCACATAATCCACATTCAGCAGCGCGTGACGCAAACGCTCTTCCGCACCGGATTTTTGCTCGCGACACTCGCGCATCACTTCTGCCCACTGGCGGGTCAGACGTTCTGGCTCGGCGACTTCGGTGAGGAGATATTTTTCAAGGTGATAGTCGACTCTTCCGGTCATATTTTGCATCCCGACAAGGTGGATGCGGTAATTCTATCCAGCGGCGCAGATTTTATAAAGGGCGGAGCGCAACGGCATCCGCCCCCTGTGTTACTGCTGGATACTCGACCGATCCGACATATCGCTGGCAGCGAAAGTTCTGACTGAGGACTGGACCTGTTTTTTTCGCGCATACCGGTCCGGTTGCCCTTCAGGACGCGTTTTGAAGCGACGATGCAGCCACATATATTGCTCGGGTGCCATCATCACCGCACGCTCAATCGCCCTGTTCATCTGCGTAGCCACGGCCACTTTATCGCCTCCCTGCAAGGTATCGCTAATATCGTCCAGGATAATCAGCTCATACCCTGTGCCGTCTGCTTTTCTGCGTGGTACAAACGGGATCACGGCCGGTCTGGCACTTTTCACCAGCATATAGCTCCCGGCAGTTGTCGCGGCGTCCGGGACGGCAAAAAACGGCACAAACACGCTATTCGTTTTTCCATAGTCGTGATCCGGGGCATACCACAGGATCTCGTTTTGCTTAAGCGCGCGGATCATGCCCTTCAAATCGTAACGGTCGAGCATGGTTTTATTGGAACGCAGACGACCGCGCGTCTGTAGCCAGTCGAGCAACGCATTGTTGTTGGGACGATAGACGCCAATACCCGCGTTGAGCATGCCAAAGATGCGTGCGCCTAATTCCAGCGTGAGAAAATGCATGCCAATGAGCACCACGCCCCTTCCTTGCGCCCTTGCCTGTTCCATATGTTCGTAGCCGGTCACGCTGAAGTGTTTGCGCACGCGCCAGTCAGGCCAGAACCACGCGATGCCCGTTTCGATGACGCCCATTCCAACCGATTCAAAATTACGCTCAAGCAAACGCTCGCGCTCACCCTCTTTCATCTCCGGAAAGCAAAGCTCAAGATTTCGTCTGGCGATTTCCACGCGGCGTGGAAGCAGACGCATGGCCAGACGCCCGAGTCCGTGCCCTGCTTTTAACAGAAGCGAATATGGGAGCTGGACCGTACACCAGAGTGCGGCGATGCCTGCCCAACTGAGCCAGTAACGAGGATGAATATAGGCGAGTGAAAACCGAGGTAATTTTGTCATGAAAAAATTATCCTTTTATTATCTGTACTTAATCTGGTGCAGTTGTAGTGCTTACCTGCTGATTTAACGAATATTGTTCGGAGGAGTGAATTGTAGCGGAAACGTTGTGCTGTTTATTATCGATTTTTGCGAAAGGAATGAAAGGCGGGGATCGCCGGGTGATACTGCACCACCCGGCAGGCGAGTTACATCGAATAGCCGGGCTTCTTAATCAGTTCATCCAGTTTAGGTCCAATCTCGGTATCCCAGACCTGCGCCTTCCAGTCAGCTTCCTGGACTTCGTGAAGCGCCACGGAGATTGAGCGATCTTTGCTGTTCAGATGACGGACTATCGTTTCGGCGATATCCGCCGCCAGGGCCGTTTTTTGTTCGTCAGTCAGATCGCGTGGAAAACATTTGATATCAACGTGAGGCATGGGCAGGGCTCCTTTTATAGGTTAGCGTTCCACGTTATCAGATTATGTCGTTAGCTTTTAGCACCTTGTGCAGTTCTGGCAACGCGCAGACGGCATCCGCGATGGCGGTGATATTAGGTGCGTTGGTGGTAAACCACTCATGACCTGGACCCCAGGTACGCACGACGGCAATATAGACGTCAAGCAGCGTAAGCTGTTGGCCAAAGGCATAAGGCGAGGCGCTGAGCTGGCTGTCAAACCACAGATAGAGGGATTTCCGGTACTCAATACAGTTTTTCTTCAGCTGTTCCGGGGCATCAGGCACCCAGCGTTCCGGGTAATCTGCATACGTAAAGGTGGGATAGACGTTCGCCACAAACCAGATGAGCAGGCGCTGAAACTGCTGGCGCTCGGCCTGCCCAACGGGCGGCGCGAGGTCGGGTCGTCTGTCGAGCACCATCAGGGCGATCGCCGCGGTTTCCGTCACGATCGCCCCGTTTTCCAGCTCCAGCGTCGGCACCTGGCACAGCGGGTTCAGTTTCAACAGCAATTCGCGCTGCGGGCCGGGCTGGTCAAACCCATCCACGTTGACGAACTGATACGGGATGTCTGCCAGAGTCAGCATCACTTCACTGATTGCCGATCCCCAGCCGGGTACGCCATAGAGTTTGATCATGTTGCCTCCTCAGGGATGAAAACCCTAAGTGTATACCCGTCATACTTCAAGTTGCAGGTGCGTTGGCTGCATTCACTCACCCCAGTCACGTACTTATGTACGCTCCCGGGGATTCGTTCCCTTGCCGCCTTCCTGCAACTCGAATTATTTAGGGTATAGAGCACCATTAGTAGGTTATCCCGGGTGGATTAACGTCTGAAGACGTCACCGCTTCGCCCGCTTCCCCCCAGCGCGCCAGCACCTTTTGATAATCCCCGCGCTTAATCGCACCGTCCAGCGCAGCCTGCAACGCATACACCAGCCCATTGCCTTTTTTGGTTGTGGTGGCGACATAGGCTTTCTTCGGGCCTAATCCCACGACGCGGGTTTTGCCGGTTAACGCGGCTTTGTAGGCCGAAACGGACTGCGGTCCAAAGAAGACATCCGCCCTGCCGGACTGAATATAGAGATTGCCTGAGGCGTCGTCGGTCAGATAAACCGGCAACGCAGGCTCGCGCCCGGCCTTTTTATTCTCTTCGTTCCAGCCCAGCAGAATACGTTCCTGATTGGTGCCTGACCCGACAATCACCTTTTTACCGGCCAGATCTTTCGCACTGGTGATCGACTGTACGTTGCTGGTGGATTTCACCGAGAAGGCCAGGGAATCGACGCGATAGGTTGCAAAATCGAACTTCTCCTTACGTTGCTCGGTGACGGCGATATTCACCATCGCCACGTCATAGCGCCCGGAAGTGATCCCCAGCGGCCAGTCTTCCCACGCCGTTGGCACCAGCTTCAGCTTCAGCCCCAGACTGCCCGCCAGCAACCGGGCGATATCCGGGTCGCTGCCAATACGGGTGCGGTTATCACTGGCCAGCAGCGCCAGCGGCGGAGAATTCAGGGCTGAAATCGCCACCGTGAGGGTACCCGGCTCAACAAATTTATAGTTCGCCGGGATTTTCGCCACTGCCTGTTGATCAACCGTCACCGGCAGCGGCTGTTCGTTGGCCTTTAAATCAATGCTGGCGTGACTCGCCGTCGTGAAGACCAGCCCCGCCAGGAGTCCATATTTCATCTGCGCTCCTTACAGCACTTTTGAGAGGAACTGGCGCGTTCGCGGATGCGACGGTCGGTTTAACACGTCGTCGCTGCTGCCCTGCTCCACAATTTTACCGTCGACCATAAATACCACCTGGTCCGCCACTTCCCGGGCAAAGCCGATCTCATGGGTGACCACCACCAGCGTAGTGCCGGAGCGGGCGAGCTTTTTAATCACGTCCAGCACTTCGCCAACCAGTTCCGGATCCAGCGCCGAGGTTGGTTCATCAAACAGCATCACGCGCGGGCGCAGCGCCAGCGCGCGGGCAATGGCGATGCGCTGCTGTTGGCCGCCGGAGAGGTGACGCGACCAGGCATCGGCTTTATCGCGCAGACCTACCACATCCAGAAGGCTGTAGGCGTTTTCAATAGCCTCTTTTTTACTGAACTTTTTATGCGCGATGGGTGCTTCAACCAGGTTTTCCAGCACCGTAAGATGCGGAAAAAGATTGAAGTTCTGAAACACGTACCCAACGTTGACGCGCTGTTTGAGGATCTCTTTCTCTTTGAGCTCGTAGAGTTTGTCACCCTGACGGCGATAGCCGATGTAATCCCCGTCAATCTGAATAAAGCCTTCGTCTACGCGCTCCAGATGGTTAATAGTGCGCAGCAGCGTCGATTTTCCCGAACCAGAGGGTCCGAGGATCACCGTCACGGAGCCCGGTGGGATCTCAAGCGTGACGTTATCGAGCGCTTTATGTCGGCCAAAAAACTTACTGACGCCGGTTATGGAAATGTGTCCTTCAGGAGAGGCTTGCATGAACGGGCTCCTGTGCTGACGAAGTGGTGACGGAACGCGCGCGGCTGGTCGCCCGGCTCTGGTTTACGGCGGAGCGGCGCTCGCTGCGGGCGAGTCCACGCTCAATAACATGCTGGATGGCAGACAGTACGGTGGTGATCACCAGATACCAGACGGCCCCCACCATCAACAGCGGGATCACCTCCTGGGTGCGGTTGTAGATCATCTGGATCGTGTAGAACAGTTCCGGCATCGCCAGCACGTAAACCATCGCCGTCCCTTTGGCGAGGCTGATGATTTCGTTAAACCCGGACGGCAGGATGGTACGCAGCGCCTGGGGGAGAATTATGCGCACGGTGCGACGCCACGCCGGCAGACCCAGCGCAGCGGCCGCCTCATACTGACCGTGGTCGACCCCAAGGAAGCCCCCGCGAATGATCTCCGCCGTATAGGCGCTCTGCACCAGCGTCAGCCCCACGATGGCGGTAGAAAACTGCCCGAGAACGTTGATGGTTTCAAAGCTGCCCCAGGTAATGCCGGTAAAAGGCACGCCGAGAGAGAGCGTGTCGTAGAGATAGGAGAAGTTATAGAGGATAATCAGCACCACGATCAGCGGCAGCGATCGGAACAGCCAGATGTAGCCCCACGCCAGGCTGCTCAACAGCCATGATGACGAGAGCCGAGCCAGCGCCAGCATGCCGCCAATCACCACGCTCAGTACGGTGCTTATCAACGTCAGCAGCAGCGTCTGTCCGACGCCTTCGAGGATCACCGGGTCAAAGAACCAGCGGGCAAATACCGCCCACTCCCAGCGCGGATTAAAGGCCACGGACTGGATCACGACAGCCAGCACAAACAGCGCCACCACGGCGCCAGCAGCGCGCAGCGGATAACGTGCCGGGACCACTTTTATGGTTTCAACGTTGCTCATCGTCGCTCCTTATGCGGTTTTGCTGAGCGCTTCGCGGATCAGCGTCTTGGTGAAACGCAGCCGACCGTCGAACGGCGGCTGGCTATACTCTTCCGGGTCGCGGTTGAGATCGAACTGCGGCTGATACCCCTGACTGAGATAGAGCCGCACCGCCTCCGGCTGACGAAACCCCGTAGTCAGGTAGATGTGGCTGTAGCCCGCCAGCACCGCCCGGCGCTCCAGCTCCTGTACCACGCGCGCGGCCAGTCCCTGCTGGCGCAGCGTTTTATTCGTCCATATACGTTTGATCTCTGCGGTATGTTCGTCGAAGGGCTTGTACGCCCCGGTGGCGACGATCTCACCCTCGCGCTCCAGGACGATAAACAGCCCCTGCGGCGCCAGGTACCACTCTGTCAGCTCGACTTCCGCATCCTTTGAAAAGTAGTCGCCGTAACGAGCGGCGTACTCACCGAAAAGCCCCGAGATAATGGGCTGAAGATCGGCATCTTCCGGCGAAACGTCACGAAATTGTTCCTGCATAGCGCCTCCTTAATCGCCCAGACCCGCCGGGTTAACTTCGGAACTGGAGATACGCTCCACGCCTTCCCCCCAGCGGTTTAGCACCTTGTCGTAATCTCCGTTCTTGATTGCGCCGTTCAGCGCGGTTTGTACCGGTTCGACCAGGCCGCTGCCTTTTTTCAGCGTCACCGCGATATGCGCCGCCTTCGGCCAGCCGCCGTCGACGCTGCCGACCAGTTTGGTTTTACCATTAAGCGCCGCTTTCCAGGCGCCGATCACGTTCGGGCCAAAGTAGGCGTCCGCGCGTCCCGACTGAAGCGCCAGCGTTTGGGCCGCGTCGTCTTTGGTGTAGATCGGCGTAAAGGGTTTAAGCCCTTTCTTGAGGTTCTCTTCGTTCCATGCCAGCAGAATGGCTTCCTGGTTGGTGCCGGAACCCACGATGATGCGCAGCCCGGCGATATCCTCTGCCTTCACAAGCGAGTTGATGGGACTGGTGGATTTCACGTAGAAGCCAAGTGAATCCTTGCGATAGGTGGCGAAGTCGAACTTCTCTTTGCGCGCTTTGGTGACGGTGATGTTGCTGATAGCCGCATCGTATTTCCCGGAGGCCACCCCCAGCGGCCAGTCCTCCCAGGAGGTGGGAACCACGTTCAGCTCCAGCCCAAGGCTGTCCGCTACCAGACGCGCAATGTCGACCTCACTTCCCAGCAGGGTTTTGTTGTCGTCGGAAAACACCGTCAGCGGCGGTTGATTCAGTCCCGCCACCGCCACGGTAAATTTCCCCGGCACGGCAAAGCGATAGTCTTTCGGCAGTTGCGCGATCGCATCGCTGTTTTTGGCGGTATTGATCGGCGTTTTATTGGCCTCAATGCTCACGCCGGTGCCGTTAATATTGACGTTCTCTGCCCAGACGACAGGGGTAAAGGCCAGCGCAAGCGCCAGAATAAGCGATGATTTCTGCATAGCGTTTTTCTCTTTTATTGTTGTGTGAACTGATTTTTGGGCTCGTCTAAGCCCAGACTTTCGCGCAGCGTGGTGCCGGGATAGTCGGTGCGGAACAGGCCGCGCGCCTGTAAAAGGGGGACCACCTGGTCGACAAAGCGCGGGAAGGTGTCCGGCGTACCGCCCTGAATGATGAAGCCATCCGCCGCCTTCTCTTCGAACCAGGCCTGTAAACCATCGGCCACCTGCTCCGGTGTGCCGGAAAAACGCGGGCGCGGCGATGCGGCTTCCAGCGCGACCTGACGCAGAGTTAAGTTGCGCTCACGGGCGTTACGCTTGATTTCATCGGTGGTGCTGCGGAAGCTGTTTTTGCCCAAATCGCCAATATCCGGGAACGGCGCGTCGAGGGGATACTGGCTGAAGTCGTGATGCTCGAAATAACGTCCGAGGTAATTCAGCGCATCATTAATGGAGACCAGTGCCGCCGTGGTTTGATACTGGTTTTCTACGTCATCGGCGTCGTTTCCAACAATCACGCTGACGCCCTGGAATATATGTAAATCCTCTGCGCGACGGCCGTGACTTTCCAGCTGCTGTTTAACATCGCGGTAAAAAGCCTGGGCTTCTTCCAGCGTGTCATGGTGGGTAAAGATGGCGTCAGCGTGTTTTGCCGCCAGCTTTTTACCGTCGTCGGACGCACCAGCCTGAAAGACAATCGGACGTCCCTGCGGCGTGCGGCCAATATTCAGCGGGCCGGAAACCTGGAAGAAATCACCGTGGTGATCCAGAGTATGCAGTTTCGACGCATCAAAGAACTGTCCGCTCTCTTTATTGCGGATAAAGGCATCCCCTTCCCAGGAATCCCACAGCCCCTTCACCACGTCGAGATACTCATCGGCAATGCGGTAGCGCAGCGCATGCTCCGGGTGTTTTTCGCGGGAGAAGTTCTTGGCTGACCCTTCCAGCGGTGACGTCACCACGTTCCAGCCCGCGCGTCCGTTGCTCAGGTGATCGAGGCTGGCGAACTGGCGTGCAGCGGTGAAAGGCTCGCTGTACGAGGTGGATAACGTGCCGACCAGCCCCAGGCGCGAGGTGATACTCGCCAGCGCGGACAACAGCGTCAGCGGCTCAAAGCGGTTTAAAAAATGCGGAATGGATTTCTCGTTAATATAAAGACCGTCGGCCACAAATATAAAGTCGAGCTTGCCCTCTTCTGCTTTTAAAGCCGTTTCTTTGACGAAATCAAAATTAATGCTGGCATCCGCGACCGCCGCCGGGTGGCGCCAGGCAGACATATTTCCGGATGCACCATGCAAAATGGTCCCCAGCCGCAATTGACGATGTGCAGACATATTCACCTCAAATTAATTAAACGTGTTGCAGGGCTTTTTCCGCGAGCTGAGCAAAATAGCGGGCAGCGGGTTCGATTAATGCTTCGTCCGGGTTAAATGCCGGGTGATGTAACCCAAACGGACTGTTGCTGCCAATGCTGACAAACGCGCCGGGTATGTTTTGCAGATAGACCGCGAAATCCTCCCCGCCCATGTGCAGTTCCGCATGCCGGGTTTCATATCCCGCTTCGCGCGCGACCGAGGTGGCAAACCCCGCCCAGTGTTCATCGTTCACCAGCGCGGTGGGCCCGGCGTACCAGGTGATGTTGATCTGCGCGCTAAAGGCGCTGGCAAATCCGGCGGCGATTTCACCGACGCGCGCTTTCACGTTCTGCTGCACTTCCGTACGGTGCGTGCGCAGCGTGCCCTCCAGCTCAACGCTTTCCGGCAGCACGTTCCAGGTATTCCCCCCGGCGATGCGCGTCACGCTCAGAACAACCGAATCCAGCGTATTGACGTTACGGCTGGCAACGCTTTGCAGCGCGGTCACCAGCTGGCTTGCCAGCACGATGGCGTCGTTGCCTTCATGGGGACGTGCGGCATGCGCGCCTTTGCCGGTAACATGAATAACGAAGCGATCGACGTTCGCATAGAATGGGCCGCCGCGCGTAGCAAACTCGCCGACCGGCAGTGAAGGCTCGTTATGCATTCCGAAAATCGCGCGTACGTCACGTAACGCCCCGGCCCGCACCATACTTTTTGCTCCGCCGAAATTCTCTTCCGCAGGCTGGAACAGGATCCGCACGCGACCGTTGAGCGAGGCTTCCCGCTCCTTTAGCTTTAACGCAGCGCCGAGGATCACGCTGGTGTGGATGTCATGGCCACAGGCATGCATCACCCCCGCACGCCGGGAGCTAAACGGCACCCCACTGCGCTCGTCGATGGGTAACGCGTCGATATCGGCACGCAGCGCAACCAGTGCGTTGCCCGTGCCGATCTCCGCAACCAGCCCGGTCTGGAGATCGTAAGGCAGCGGTGCAATACCGGCCGCCGTCAGCCACTCGCGCAGGCGCGCCGTTGTTTCGACCTCCTGACCGGAGAGTTCAGGGTTCTGGTGCAGCTCACGGCGCCAGGCAATCAGTTGTTCGCTAAAGCTCATACGGTCACCTCCCTGTTAAATCGCGCCTCGGCCAGCAGTCGCAGTGACTGCGCGCGCGTTGCGCCATCAGCGACCGGCGTGTCGATGATAAATTCGTCAATTCCCCACTGCTGATGCAGCGCGTTGAGCTGTTCAAGCACCGACGCCGCCGTTCCGGCCAGCAGAGACTGCGCCCGACGCGCGATGCGCACCGGGTCACTCCCCGCCTGCCGCGCAAAGGCGTAGGCCTGTTCTTCGCTGGCCACGGTGACGCGCTGTCCGTTTACCAGCTCCACGCCCCACACTTCAACCTTCTGCGCCAGCGCATCGGCCTCAGCCTGGGTTGGGGCAACAATGACCTGCACGGCCACAATCACCTCCCGGACGCTGTGTTGACGCCACGCTGTGACGACCTCGCGCAGCAGCTCAGGATCACCGTTCAGATGGGCGGCAAAGACAAAATGCCAGTCGAGGGAGGCCGCCAGTAGCGCGCTTTCGGTACTGGCGCCCAGCAGAAATCCCCGGGCAGGCACCGGCGGCAGCGGCGTGGCGCGAACGTCCTCCTCCGCTGACTGATTTTCAGGGCGGATCCAGCGATCAAGCTGCGTCAGTTGTTCAGTAAAGCTGCCTTTTTCCTGCGGATTTAGGCCGTACTGCAAGGCGCGGGTAGAGAGCGGCAGACCGCCGGGCGCTTTGCCAACGCCCAGATCAACCCGGCCCGGCGCAATGGCGGCCAGTACGTTAAAATTTTCGGCGACTTTATAGGGGCTGTAATGTTGCAGCATGACGCCGCCTGAGCCCACGCGAATACGTTTTGTTTGCCCGAGGATCCAGGCAATCAGCAGCTCCGGCGAGGGGCTGGCAAGCTGCGGGGTATTGTGGTGTTCGGCAATCCAGAAGCGGTGATAACCCAGCGTTTCTGCCTGTTGCGCCAGTGCTAAGGTTCGCGCCAGCGCATCGGCGGCTGTTTCGTGTTCTGCGACGGGGCTTTTATCCAGAATGCTGATTCGCCATGACATGTTGCGTTCTCGTTTGACTTAACATGTCGTCATTATTAAAGGCGGATTTCACCTCTGAGAAACAATTAATTTACATTTGGATTGCCGGAAATCAGCTATAGCTTACCGCTACTCGTTCGGATACTGCTCGTCGGTGACCTTCTCCAGCCATGCCACCGGGCTCCCGTCGACAGCTTCTGCGATGGCGATATGGGTCATGGCCGTCTGCGCGCTTGCGCCGTGCCAGTGCTTCACGCCGGGTGGGATCCAGGCGATATCACCCTGATTCAGCGGTTCCGCCTCTTTCCCCCACTCCTGTAACCAGCCGCGCCCCTGCGTCACGATCAGCGTTTGTCCAAGAGGATGCGTATGCCAGGCGGTACGTGCGCCGGGTTCAAAGGTGACGGTCGCGCCGCCGACTTTTGCCGGTTCAGTCGCCTGGAAAGGTGCGTCAATGCGCACGCTGCCGGTAAACCAGGCCTCTGGCCCATGAACGGAAGGTAGCGAACCGCTACGGATAATTTTCATGATCTACTCCTCGTTTGCTATTGCGTTAACAGTAGCGTAAAGCCATGGGGAGCATTAGAGTGCATAATCAGAAAGGAACTATGAGTTCAATTCATAAATAGGATAAGCCGCCATGTTAAAAGACAACTTCAACGATCTGCTCTCCTTTATGGTTGTCGCCCGGGAGCGCAGTTTTACCCGCGCCGCGGCGCAGCTTGGGGTATCTCAGTCGGCGCTCAGTCACGCAATGCGCAATCTGGAAGCGAGGCTGGAAGTCCGTCTGTTAACCCGCACCACCCGCAGCGTGGCCCCTACCGAGGCCGGCGAGCAACTCTTCATGCGCTTAAGCCCCCATCTGCTGGAGATCGAGCAGGAACTTACCGCGCTGCGTGATACCCGCGACAGACCTGCCGGGAATATTCGCCTAACCGCCGGGGAGCACGCCATGTCTGCCGTGCTGTGGCCTGTGCTTAAACCCTTTATGGCGCAGTATCCTGACATCAACGTTGAAGTCACGGTGGACGATGGGCTGACAGATATTGTCGATGGCCGCTTTGACGCGGGGGTGCGTCTGGGTGAGCAGGTGGCGAAAGATATGATTGCGGTACGTATTGCGCCGGACATGCGCATGGCGGTCGTCGGGTCGGCAGACTATTTGCATCGTTTCGGGGTACCGGAAACGCCGGAGCAGCTTGATCAGCACCGCTGCATTAATATGCGCCTGCCCACACGCGGCGGATTATATGCCTGGGAATTTGAACGGGACGGACGTGAGCTGCGCGTGCGGGTTGACGGCCAATTGATCCTAAACAGCCTGCCGCAACGCATTGATGCCGCCGAAAACGGTCTGGGGCTGGCGTACGTCCCGGAAGATGCGGTTCAGGACGCCCTTGCTGAGAGCCGGTTAGTGCGTGTGCTTGAAGCCTGGTGCCCGGCTTTTACGGGATACCATCTGTACTATCCGAGCCGCCGCCAGCACACTACCGCGTTTGCATTACTTATTGCAGCCCTGCGGCATTCATAAGCTCTACCTATAAGTAACTATTAAGTAAACCTGATGATTAAATCAGCATTCGCAGACCTTTTTGCCTAAAAAAACGTCACGATTCAGCGCGTTGTGATCGCAGTCTGCTCTGACCACACGATTTCCTTCGACGAGCATCACTTTCGTCACGGTTATATTTTGCGTCGCTTATCAATTGCGGGTAGGATGCCTCGCCATGTTTTGCCTTATCCATACACAGAATGACTGGAAAGGCAGCATGTGTCTGCGCAGAAGCAATCGTTTGTTTCGGCTTCTGCCAGGCAGGACTATCACGTTAATGGTTCAGACAGGCAAACAGGTAACTCAATGAAAACAAGCAATAAAAGCGCAGCCGATCATCATGCTGCTAAACGTCGCTGGTTGAACTCTCATGAAGAGGGCTATCACAAGGCGATGGGCAACCGTCAGGTTCAGATGATCGCCATCGGCGGCGCTATCGGTACAGGTCTTTTTTTAGGTGCAGGCGCACGTCTGCAAATGGCTGGCCCCGCTCTCGCCCTGGTCTATCTGGTGTGCGGTATCTTCTCTTTCTTCATTCTTCGCGCCCTCGGCGAGCTGGTGCTCCACCGCCCTTCCAGCGGCAGCTTTGTCTCTTACGCCCGTGAATTTCTCGGTGAAAAGGCCGCGTATGTCGCGGGCTGGATGTACTTCGTTAACTGGGCAATGACCGGTATCGTCGATATCACCGCCGTTGCGCTGTACATGCATTACTGGGGCGCGTTTGGCGATGTGCCGCAGTGGGTGTTCGCCCTCGGGGCGCTGGCAATCGTCGGGACCATGAACATGATTGGCGTGAAATGGTTCGCCGAGATGGAGTTCTGGTTCGCGCTGGTGAAGGTGCTGGCCATTGTGATCTTCCTGGTGGTCGGGACCGTATTCCTCGGCACCGGTAAACCGCTGGACGGCAACGCCACCGGCTTCCACCTGATTACCGATAACGGTGGTTTCTTCCCGCACGGCCTGCTGCCAGCGCTGGTTCTGGTCCAGGGCGTGGTATTCGCCTTTGCCTCCATCGAACTGGTCGGTACGGCGGCAGGTGAATGTAAAGATCCGCAGACGATGGTGCCAAAAGCCATCAACAGCGTGATCTGGCGTATCGGTCTGTTCTATGTAGGCTCCGTGGTATTGCTGGTACTGTTGCTGCCGTGGAATGCATACCAGGCGGGGCAAAGTCCGTTTGTGACCTTCTTCTCTAAGCTGGGCGTGCCGTACGTGGGCAGCATCATGAACATCGTGGTACTGACTGCCGCGCTTTCCAGCCTGAACTCCGGGCTCTATTCGACGGGCCGTATCCTGCGCTCCATGTCGATGGGGGGCTCTGCGCCGAAGTTTATGTCGAAGATGAGCAAGCAGCAGGTGCCTTACGCGGGTATTCTGGCTACGCTGGTGGTGTATATCTTTGGCGTGTTCCTGAACTATCTCGTGCCGTCTCAGGTGTTTGAGATCGTGCTGAACGTCGCTGCGCTGGGCATCATCGCCTCCTGGGCCTTTATCGTGGTGTGTCAGATGCGTCTGCGCAAAGCAATTAAAGAAGGGAAAGCGGCTGACGTCAGCTTCAAGCTGCCGGGCGCGCCGGTAACATCCTGGCTTACCCTGCTATTCCTGTTGAGCGTGCTGGTGCTGATGGCGTTCGACTACCCTAACGGCACCTACACCATCGCTACAATCCCGCTGCTGGCGGTGCTGTTGATTGCTGGCTGGTTTGGCGTGCGTAAACGCGTGAATGAAATCCACAGTACCGCCCCGGTTCATCCTGGAGATGATAAACAGGATGGTCCGCTGGTGGAAGAGACGTCGCGTTAATAAAAAAGCCGGGTGGCGGCTACGCCTTACCCGGCCTGCATTTCATTGTTTTCCAGGCCCGGTAAGCGCAGCGCCACCGGGCAATTCCCACCTTAAAGCGCGATACGAATCACATCGTCAGGCTGAGTGGCTTCCTGCTGACGGGTAGACTTCTGTTTCACCGTCACGTACAGCGTTTTACCGTCCGCAGACAGCGCCAGGCTGTTCGGGTAAACCGGCGTATCGAAGGTTTTGGTCACTTTGTAAGTTTTGGCGTCAATCACGCTCACCTTGCCCGCCTCGCGGTGCGTCACATAGGCTTCGTTACGCGCCGGGTTAAACAGTACGGCCAGCGATTCTGGCGCGGCGATTTTCTGCATTACGCTGCCATCTTTCAAATTCACCACCAGCACTTCAGGCTGTTTTGAATCCGTCACAAACGCACGTTGGCCGGCAGTGTCCAGGCTCAGGTTCAGGTAGAAGTGCTCTTTTCCGTCTTCCTGTACTTTCTTACGGCTGAGGATTTTGTTGGTCGCGGTATCAATGGTCACCAGCTCACCGTCCGCATTGGTGGTATACAGGCGTTTTGCCTTCGCATCCAGCGCCAGTCCGGTGCTGAACGTGCCGGTGTTCGTGATGGTGTCCTTCAGCTTCAGCGTTGCGCCATCAACAACCCAGATCACGCTCTCCTTGCCGATGCCGGTAATGTATACCGTATTGGTCGTGTCATCGGCCACCAGCTGGCGCGGCTGAAGCGGCTTCACCGTGTCGCTACGTTTGCGATCGTCCAGCACCAGGCGCCCTTTCACCTCGCTCGTTTTGGCGTCAATCGCCGTCACGGCACTGTTGACGGTGTTACCGAACCACAGCGTCTGGGTGGCGTTATCGATCGTGGCGCCAAACGGCTTGAGATCGTTATGAATCGCCTGCGTCACTTCCAGCGTGACCGGATCCAGACGATAGACCACGCCGCCCTTATCGGTTTTGCGGCTTTGTGACGTCGCAACCCACAGCGCGTTTTCCTGCTGGCTGACGGCCATTTCATACGCGCCCTTGCCGACCGCTTTGCGCAGCATCTCTTCAGCGGCATGAACCTGGAACGTACCGGCAAACAGTAAAGAACCCAACAGCAGAGACCCACGCAGGCGCGGCGAGCACAGATGACGTAAAGACATAACAATTCCTTTTTAAATGAGGATATTTACCGCTGACATCGCTTCCGGCGGGCAAAGTCATCGCTTTGCCGTTATTTTAATGAGAATAGTAATCATTAATGAGTTGAATGTGGAGTATTTCTTTCCTGCAAAACCTTACATTCACGAAATGTGCGGTTATAGTTTTCATAACATTTACAAAGGATTTAACATATATACACAGGTTCCAGTTGATTTGGTTCGAATTTTTTCTTAACCGGCTTACTCCATGAAAATTATTACTGCCCATAAGGCCTCACTCCCCCTGTTGTTCGTTCCCGTCATTTTTGGCCCGCTGAGTGCGATGGCCGCGGATGAACAGACCATGATCGTCAGCGCCACGCCGCAAACCGTCTCAGAACTGGACACCCCGGCCGCAGTCAGCGTGGTGAGCGGCGAGAATATGCGACATGCCACACCGCGCATCAACCTTTCTGAATCCCTTGGGAGCGTACCTGGCCTGCAAATCCAGAACCGCCAGAACTATGCTCAGGATCTGCAACTTTCCGTTCGCGGATTCGGCGCGCGCTCAACCTTCGGCGTACGCGGGATCCGCATGTACGTGGACGGCATTCCGGCAACCATGCCCGATGGCCAGGGGCAGACATCAAACATTGACCTCAACAGCATAGAGAGCGTCGATGTGCTGCGCGGCCCCTTCTCTGCCCTGTACGGTAATGCCTCCGGCGGCGTGATCAATATCAACACCCAGACCGGACAACAGCCAGCCACCATTGAAGCCAGCAGCAATTACGGCAGCTACGGCACCTGGCGTTACGGTATGAAGGCCACCGGGGCGGTGGGTGATGGTACTCAGGCGGGCGATGTGGTTTACGCCGTATCCACTACCCGTTTCACCACCCATGGCTATCGCGACCACAGCGGCGCGCGCAAAAACCTCGCCAACGCGAAACTGGGCGTGCGCATTAATGATGTCAGCAAGCTGACGCTGATTTTTAACAGCGTGGACATGAAAGCCAACGATCCGGGCGGACTGAGCTATCAGGAGTGGCAGAACAACCCGCGCCAGTCACCACGTGGCGATCAGTACAACACGCGTAAGACCATTAAGCAGACCCAGGCCGGGATCCGCTACGACCGTCAGCTGAGCGAACAGGACGACCTCAGCGTGATGATGTATGCCGGTGAGCGTGAAATGACTCAGTACCAGTCCATTCCGGCGTCCACTCAGCGCGAGAATCCTGCGCATTCGGGCGGTGTGATTGATATGCAGCGTCACTATCAGGGTATTGATACGCGCTGGACCCACCGCGGTGAGCTGCTGGTTCCGGTGACATTTACCACCGGGCTGAACTACGAAAATATGAGTGAAAATCGTCGCGGGTATGAGAACTTCGTGATGGACAACGGCGTGCCGGATTATGGCGTGAAGGGTAATAAACGCCGTGACGAACGCAATCTGATGTGGAACCTGGATCCCTACCTGCAAACCCAGTGGCAGCTAACGCAAAAACTGTCCTTAGAGGCGGGCGTACGTTATAGCTCCGTCTGGTTTGACTCCAACGATCGTTACATTACCCCGCAAAACGGTGATGACAGCGGCGACGCCAGCTACCACAAATGGCTCCCGGCAGGTGCGGTGAAATACGCCGTGACCGACGCATGGAACCTGTATGCCGCGGCAGGACGGGGATTTGAGACGCCGACCATCAACGAACTTTCCTACCGTTCTGATGGCAAAGGTGGCCTCAATATGAACCTGCAACCGTCCACCAACAACACCTATGAGATTGGCAGCAAAACCCGCATCGGCAATGGCATCCTGACGGCGGCGCTGTTCCGCACGGATACCGACAATGAGATCGTGGTGGACGAAAGCAAGGATGGTCGCACGACTTATAAAAACGCGGGAAAAACGCGCCGTCAGGGTGTGGAAATTGCGCTCGACCAGCAGTTTGCCGAGAACTGGAAGCTGAAGATGGCGTGGACCTATCTTGATGCCACCTACCGCACCAACGTCTGTAGCAATGCAGACTGTAGCGGCAACCGGATGCCGGGGATCGCCCGTAACATGGGATATGCGTCGTTTGGCTGGGAGCCTGAGGAAGGCTGGTACGCGGGGGCAGATGCCCGCTACATGAGCGATGTCATGGCCAACGATACCAACACCGCTAAAGCGCCCTCTTATACCGTAGTGGGCCTGAATACCGGGTATAAACTCAACTACGGCAAATGGGGAATGGACGTCTTTGGTCGCGTCGATAACCTGTTCGATAAAGAGTACGCCGGTTCAGAGATTGTTAACGCTGGCTACAACCGCTATTACGAACCTGCCCCTGGTCGTAACTATGGCGTGGGCCTGTCGGTCTCTTATCGTTTTGAGTAAACCATTCTCCGGCAGCGCACGTTGCCGGTAAAAAAATAGGCAAAATAACATCATTCCCGGTTGCCTGATGCGCCGGGAATATAATCAAGGACGTTTGATACAAATAAACAAATAAGTGCGCCAGAGGGATCCTTAACTGTAGTATTGCCGTTGCAGAAGAATATTGGCTTCATCAATGGCTTTGTCGATCGCTTCCCGGCTGGCCGTCACATCCCTTTGCTCAAGCGCAGAAAGCAGATCGTCATAATGATAGGTCGCTGCGGGAACCTCGCTTAACTCTTCATGCAGATAGTGAATGCACGGACCAATCCGTACCCAGAGCTGCTCAATGAGCGAGTTAAGGGTCGGCATCTCGGCATACTGATAGAGCGTGAACCGGAACACGCGGTTGGCATGGATCGCTTTCTGTACATCGCCCTGATGCATGGCGGCACTGAAGTTATCTGACAGCGCGCGTAACGCATCCAGTTTGGTCTCGGTCATATTCTGGCACGCCGCCGCAACGGCCATGGGTTCAAGCTGCTTTCTGATGGCGTTAATTTCGTTATAGCGTTACAGCGTCACTTCTGGCACCAAAAACGCCTGCGCTGGCGTGGCCTGTAATGCCCCCGCCGACACCAGGCGCAGCAGGGCTTCGCGCACCGGTGTGATACTGGTGCCCAATTTATCCGCAATCTCTTTTGTAACGAGTCGAGCCCCAGGTTTTAATGAGCCCGTAATTAATGCTCCCTTTAAACTGTTCTCTACTTGCAAAGTCAGACTGATTCTTTGTGCTTTTTCCATATGTTCCAAATCAAGCATGTTTAATTCCCGTAGCCAAACAAAATGCCATTTTCAGCGTCTGTTTAAAAAAACATCGCCGGTAAGATATATCCTGTATCGTCATGCCTGGTATGAGGGGCGCGCGTAATATTAAAATCGTTCAAATAATATTGCATTTTTTACTTCTGGCTCAGCTGGGCCGAGGCGCGCAAAGCTTATGGATTAATTAAAGACAATATATCGTATCTTCACAAATAATTATGGCGGACACTGCCCGCCATAACCGATGCTCTGTTTAGTCGGCCGCCACGCGGATCACAACCTTGCCGAAGTTTTTCCCCTCAAGCAGGCCAATCAGGGCGTCCGGCGCCGCGTCCAGCCCTTCCGTTACCTGCTCGCGATAGTGAATTTTGCCTTCCTGCACCCAGCGGCCCATTTCCTGCTGGAACTCGTCAATACGATGACCATAGTCCTGCGCGATAATAAAACCCTGCATACGGATGCGTTTTTTCAGGATGGTCCCCATCAGTAGCGGTAAGCGGTCCGGACCCTCCGGCAGGTTGGTCGCATTGTAGCCGCTGACCAGTCCGCAAACCGGCACGCGCGCGGAGGTATTCAAGAGCGGCAGCACGGCGTCAAAGACTTTACCGCCGACGTTTTCGTAATACACATCAATGCCCTGCGGGCAGGCTTTTGCCAGTTGTTCGTCAAAATCATCCGCATGGTGATCCAGACAGGCGTCGAAACCGAGCACGTCGACCGCATGACGGCATTTTTCGTCCCCGCCAGCCACCCCGATGACCCGGCATCCTTTGATTTTACCGATCTGCCCCACCGTTGCGCCGACCGGCCCCGTGGCCGCCGCCACGACAAGGGTTTCCCCTGCCTGAGGCTGGCCGATATCGAGCAGCCCCATATACGCGGTGAAGCCCGGCATCCCTAGCACGCCGAGTGCCCATGAAGGATGCGACGGGTTTTCACCCAGCTTCACCAGCCCCTGCCCGTCGGATAGTTCATACTCCTGCCAGCCGCTGTAACCCAGAACCCATTCACCCTCTTTATAATCCGGATGACGGGAGGTCTCGACGCGGCTTACCGTGCCGCCCACCATCACCGCGCCAATCTCGACCGGAGGTGAATAGGATGGCGCATCGCTCATACGGCCTCGCATGTACGGATCAAGCGAGAGCCATACGGTGCGTAATAACACCTGCCCCTCTGCGGGCGCGGGGATCGGCTGCTCTTCCAGGCGGAAATTATCGGCAACCGGCGCGCCGTGTGGACGGGAAGCCAGTACCCAGCGTCGGTTTTGCGTAGTAGATTGACTCATTCATCGCTCCTTACTGCTGAAAATGTCATTCAAGTCTGGCACGTTATCCTGCGGATCGCCTGTGCATTATGAGCCGGACTGATTAAGCCGCACGACCAGATAAAGGCACGATTCATCCGTTTCGTTGATAAACCGGCAGTCGTTTGGCGGCCCGAGTTCCAGACAATCTCCGGCCTTCATTTCATGGCGAGTATCCCCCTCCAGAAAGACCAGTTCACCTGCCTGCAACCAAATCAGCTGTCGTGCCAGCGCATAAGAGGAGGCGGGCATCGGCACATCGCTGCCTGCGGGTAGCTCCACCTGGACGAGGTCGATAGGCATATCGCTGCGCGGCGACACATGGCGACGCAAATAGTGGGTTTGCGGATCGCGCCAGACGGGCTGGTTCGCCAGACGTAACAGTTTGCCCTCCTGCATTTCCGCGCGCGCAATAAGCGTAGACATGCTAATACCGAAGGCACCGGATAACCGCGCAAGCAGCGTCGCCGTTGGGCTACTGTCACCCCGTTCAATCTTATGGATCATGGCGCGTGAGATACCTGCCCGTTCGGCCAGTTCGCTTAATGACCAGCCCCGCGACTCGCGTTCAAGGCGTATGCGGGCGCTAATGCGTTGATTCATATTGTCTGTCATTGTATTCATGACGTCATACTATAGTGTACGGATGGTTTTTCGGGGCAGTTTTGTGACAAAAAAATAGGGATTTTGTCGTAGCGATGCAATATAAGAACTGTGTAATATTGTGAGTAAATCGTACTACTATAGTGAACAACACAGCCAGAGGTTACCCATGATTGTTCGTCATGCCTGCAAAGAAGATTGTGCCGCTATCGGTGAAATTTATAACCATGCGGTGCTGCACACCGCCGCCATCTGGAATGATAAAACTGTCGACATCGATAACCGTATCGCATGGTTTGAGGCGCGTACTCTGTCGGGTTATCCAGTGCTGGTCAGTGAAGAAGACGGAGTGGTGACGGGATACGCCTCATTTGGCGATTGGAGAGCGTTCGACGGATTTCGCCACACGGTGGAGCACTCGGTGTACGTTCATCCCGAACATCAGGGCAAAGGCATTGGCCGGCTGCTAATGACGGAGTTAATCAAGGAAGCCCGCCAGATCGGTAAACACGTGATGGTTGCCGGTATTGAGGCGCAGAACCAGGCGTCAATTCATCTGCACGAAACCCTGGGCTTTATTACCACCGGCAATATGCCGCAGGTGGGAACCAAATTCGGTCGCTGGCTGGACTTAACCTTTATGCAGCTCCAGCTTGATGAGCGCAGCGATCCGGATGCTCTGCCATGAATCAATCGTTGACGTTAGCGTTTCTGGTAGCCGCCGGGATTGGGCTGGTGGTGCAAAACACCCTGATGGTGCGCATTACGCAATCTTCCTCCACCATTCTTATCGCCATGCTGCTGAACTCGCTGGTGGGGATTGTGCTGTTTGTCAGCATTTTGCTGGTGAAAAATGGCCTGGCGGGGTTTAACGAACTGGCGTCAACGGTGCGCTGGTGGACGTTGATCCCCGGCCTGCTGGGGTCTTTTTTTGTCTTTGCCAGTATTAGCGGCTATCAGAATGTGGGCGCGGCAACGACCATTGCCGTCCTGGTGGCAAGCCAGCTGATTGGCGGCCTGGTGATGGACATCCTCAAGAGCAACGGCGTTCCCCTGCGCGCGCTGGTTGGCCCGGTCTGCGGCGCAGTGATGCTGGTGGTCGGCGCCTGGCTGGTGGCGCGGCGCCAGTTTTAACCCTTACAGAATAGTCCCACCCTGCGTAAGGTGGGCATGGCGTGCCTCCGCCTCTTCTTTATGCTGCTTACCATGATGCGCAATCGCGGTGCGCAGGCGCTGCTGCTGGGTATAGCGATCTTCACGGCTGAGCTCTGCATCATCGCTTAATTCGATCAGCAGTTCGTTCATGTGAGTAATTACGCTCTCTTCGATGGTGGCATCGACGCGGGCGATAACATCATTTAAATGTGACATTGTCACTCCTTTTCACGTGCCCGGTGGCGCTACGCTTACCGGGCCTACATTTGACACCCGAGGCCGGGTAAGGCATAGCCGCCACCCGGCAAAATACGATCAGTTCAGCTTCGCTTTCGAGAAGTCACTGCCCATCAGACTCACGCTGTACCCGCTCACGTTGCTGCGGGTCGCGTAGAACGTTTTGCCGTTAGCTAACGCAATCCACGGTGCCTGCTGGTAGAAAATCTCCTGTGCCTGGCCATACAGCTTCGCACGTTCGTCCGGGTTGCTGGTCAGTTTGGCCTTTTGCACCAGCTCATCATACCCCTTATCACACCAGCGCGCGGCGTTAGATCCGGTTTTGATGCTGTTACAACCCAGCAGCACATCGGCGAAGTTGTCCGGATCGCCGTTATCAGACATCCAGCCGAACAGCGCGGAATCATGCTCGCCTTTGCGCATGCCGGAGAGATATTCCCCCCACTCGTAAGAGACGATTTTCGCCTTCACGCCCACCTTCGCCCAGTCAGCCTGGATCATCTCTGCAATGCGTCGGGAGTTCGGGTTGTACGGACGCTGAACCGGCATGGACCAGAGGGTCACTTCCGCGCCTTTCTCCAGACCCGCCTGCTTCAGCAGCGCTTTCGCTTTTTGCGGATCGTAGCCGTAATCCTTCAGGTCTTTATTAAAGCCGAGCATGTTCGGCGGGATCGGCGATTTAGCGACCGTACCAGACCCCATAAAGACCGCGTTCACAATGGCCTTTTTGTCCGTCGCGTAATTCAGAGCCTGGCGCACCAGCACGTTATCAAACGGTTTTTTCTCTGTGTTGAACGCCAGGTACCCCACATTCAGCGCATCCACCGAGTGCAGCGTCAGGTCTTTGTTTTTCTTGATCGCTTCAAACTGCACCGGCGACGGCGCAGGAATGATCTGACACTCGTTCGTTTGCAGCTTCGCCAGACGCGTCTCAACGTTTGGCGTGATGGAGAAGATCAGGTGTTTGGTCGGCACCTCACCGTCCCAGTAGTTCGGATTGGCGACGTAGCGGATCAGCGAATCCACCTTGTACTGCTGAAGCACATACGGCCCGGTGCCGATTGGCCAGGTGTCCACATTTTCAGGCGTGCCCTTTTTCAGCATCGCGTCCGCGTACTCGGCAGAGAGGATCGAGGCGAAGTCCATTCCCCAGTCGGCCAGGAAAGCCGCGTTGGGTTCGCTCAGCGTGAACTGAACGTGATAATCGTCGATCTTTTTCACATCCTGAATGAGCTTGTCGAGGCCCACGTCATTAAAGTATTCGTAATTACCCTGGGAAACATTGTGATAGGGATGCTTAGGGTCTTTCTGACGCATAACGGAGAAAATAACGTCATCAGCGTTAAAATCACGGGTCGGTTTGAAGTATTTATTGCTGTTGAATGTCACCCCTTTACGCAGGGTAAACGTGTATGTTTTGCCGTCTGGCGAAATGGTCCACGACTCCGCAAGAGAAGGCACCGGCGTGTTTTTTACCGGGTCGAAGTTAATCAGACGGTTATACAGCGTTTGCGAGCTGGCGACAAACGAGGGGCCAGAGCTGGCGATCTGCGGGTTAAACGACTCCGGCGACGCCTCGGAGCAGTAGATAATGGTGTCTTTGTTTGCCGCCCATGCGGCGCTTGCCGGTAGCAGCGCGCTCAGCGCGAGGGCGAGCACGGTTTTCCCTGTAAACATAATTATTACCCTTTCGGTTTTATTATAGTGAACAGTAATAACAGCACAGACGTTTTGGCCTGACAAATAACGAATCACTATCAGGTTATTCTAAAGCCGTACATTTCGCTGGTTTTAGCATCAGCCCGCAGAAACCGATTTGCCTTAAGGTCCATTATTCGTCAAGCACAACCGTTACGATCAATGCCGCAAGAAATCGTCCCTTTTGTCGTCTCCTCCGCCGTTTGCTTGCTTACCTGTTTCGTTAAAGTAATGGCGTGAAGAAGTCTACAGGACCAAATCGTGGCAAAAACACTTTTACGCAGCGGTAATCTGGATGATTTTCAGGCCGTTGGCGGCGGCGGACAGGCCGTTTTTGAATCAGCGCTGCAAATCCGCGAAGCGCTTCGGTTGCGCAAACAGCAGGCTATCGTCGATTGCCTGGCCATTCCCCAGGTCAATGACGGCGGCGATCGCGTTGACTGGTACTCCCCGGTTGAGGGAACCGTCTCCAGCTGGAAGGCGGCGGATGAAGACGAGCGTTTTCGCGCCCTGCGCTATCTGGAAAACACGCTCGCCAGCATGGAGTCGCTGAGTAAAAAATGCCTTCAGTCACCGAAAACGGCGCAGCAACTGTTTGGATCTCTGCTCTCTAAAGCGTTCCAGTTTCCCGGTGAAAACTTTGTTTTCCTGGTGGATGGCAAACCGGTGATCTGCTTCTGGGGTTTCGTCAATCTTAACGAAAACGGGCGCGACGACGTGCTGGACTGCCTGCGCGAATCGTTGGTCCCTGAACCTGAACCCGTGATGATTAACGAACCTGAACCTGAACCCGAGCCAGAACCGGCCCCGGTGGTGACCTTCGAGCAGGCCGACGCGCCGCTTATCACGCCTGTGGCTACCGTCCGTATCACCGAAGATGAGCTGTATACGCCAGAGCCGGTGCGCATGAACACCGTGCCGTCAGAGCCCGCACCAGCGGTGGTGCAGAAAAAACGTCGCTCCCCCCTGTGGTTGCTGCCGGTTGCCGCCGTCATTATTGCAGCCATTGCCACGCCGCTGCTCTGGCCAAAACAGGCCCCGACCGCAGCGCCAGTTACCTCACCAGCGCCAGCACCTGTCGCCATTGCTCCGGCCCCCGTGAAGACGGTTGAGCCGCTTGAGCTGAAACTCCCACTGCATCAGGCAGAAGTGGTAGAGCCGAAGGTGAAGACGCCTGCCCCGGCAGCCGAACCGGTGGTCATTACCGCGATACCGAAAGATGCCATGGTAATGGAAGCAAACCAGGTCAAAGCGGGGTTAACGCGCTTCCTGAACGGCACCTGGCGCGCGTTTCTCGATGTGCAGGATCCGCTCACCGGCAAACCGCCGTCTCTGCGCTACCAGATCCAGAACAATAAAGGTTTCGCCCGGGTCGTGCATGGCGACAACATTGTCTGCCGGGTAGACGTCTTTTCCGGATTACACAGCAACGGTGAGCTGTTGATCAAAACGCGCGGAAACGCTCGTTGCACCGACGGTTCACGCTATCCGATGCCGGAAGTGACCTGTAAGGCAGGTGCCAGCGACGTGGCGGAATGCACCGCACGTTACGATGCCAACACCGTCGTTCCTCTGACGTTCAAGAAAGCAGGTGTCTGATCCTATGCTGGTTAATCTTTGCGACTATAAACAGAGCGTGACGCTGATTGCTAACAGCGGCGTACAGTTTCTCGATTTTGGCCTGACTCCGCAGGACACCGCCAGCAACGGGCGTTTCGTGCGTAAAACGGCAAATGGCCCGCTGCTGCGCCTGGATTTTGACCTGGTCAACGGCCGGTACACGCTGCCTGCCACCGATGGCGGGAAGCCGGAAGTGGTCAAGCCTGAAAGCACCATTCCACTGCATGACTCCCTGACCGTGCTGGACGGTGTCTGGCTGCCGCTTCCTTTCCTGCGCTTTAACCCGCCGCGGACGTTTGTTGATGGCCCCGATAACTGGGCGCGCGTCCAGTTACGGAAGCTGTCCACGCCCGACGCGGCTGGCAATACGCACCGGGTCACCGTCGCGCTCGACAGCCAGATTGCGGAGCATGCGACGTCTGCCCTGTCGCCGGTTGAAAACGACATTCTTAACGGCACGCGTTTCGCCCTCGCCTGGCGCGACAGTGAGGTTGAGAGTTTCCTCGACCAGACCTGGATTGACGGCTGGCTGCGCGAAGCCTTTACGCAGTTTGCCGACGGGGTTGAAAAACGCTCCGAGCGCGAGCAGCATCAGGCCATGCGCAGCTTTGAATATCAGGCACACTGGCTCAACCTGCTCTCCATGCTCGGGGAACAACTCACCGTGCCGGAAGTGAAGTTTGTCACCCATACCCTGAGCACCCCTGCTATTCCTGTCGATCTGATCCTTGACGTAGGCAACACCCACACCTGCGGCGTGATTATTGAAGATCATGGTGATGCCAACGACGGCCTGCGCCAGACGGCTGAACTTCAGGTACGATCTCTGAGTGAGCCACAGTTCCTGAATGAGCCGCTGTTTACCAGCCGTCTTGAATTTTCCGAAGCGCGTTTTGGCAAGCAGCACTTCTCGGTGGAAAGCGGCCGGGAGGATGCATTCGTCTGGCCGTCCATTGTCCGCGTGGGTGATGAAGCGCGTAAGCTGGCAATGCAGCGTCTGGGCACGGAAGGCAACAGTGGAATTTCCAGCCCGCGTCGCTATCTGTGGGACGAGACGCCGGTGGTGCAGGACTGGCGCTTTAGCCAGATGAACAGCAAAACCCAGCGCGAACCGCTGGCAACTGCGTTTCCGCTGATGAACCTGATGAACGACGACGGGGAACCACTCTTTACGCTGCCGCAGGATGAGCGTCTGCCGGTGTTCTCTCCGCAGTACAGCCGCAGCACCCTGATGACGCACATGCTCTGCGAGCTGCTGGCTCAGGCGCTTGGCCAGATTAACAGCGTGGCCACCCGCTTGCGGCTCGGCTTCCCGGCCTCTCCCCGCCAGATGCGGACGCTGATCCTCACCCTGCCTTCGGCGATGCCGAAACAGGAGCGCGAGATTTTCCGGCGCCGCATGTTCGAAGCCATCGCCATCGTCTGGAAAGCGATGGGCTGGCACCCGCAGGATGAAGATTTTGCCAGCCGTAAACAGCAGGAAAAAAGCGTGGTGCCGGTCCCTGAGATCCAGATGGAGTGGGACGAGGCCAGCTGCGGCCAGCTGGTGTGGCTGTATAACGAAGCCATTTCCCACTTCGGTGGCCAGACCGAGGCCTTTTTCGCCTCCCTTGCCCGTCCGGATCGCGCGCCTGAGCCTGGCGTCCAGCCGGGGCGCGCTCTGCGCGTGGCCTCGATTGATATCGGCGGCGGCACGACGGATATGGCCATCACGCACTATCAGCTAGACGATGGTACCGGTAATAACGTCAAAATCACCCCGCAACTGCTGTTCCGCGAAGGGTTCAAGGTCGCTGGCGACGACACGCTGCTGGACGTGATCCAGCGCTACGTTTTGCCCGCATTGCAAACCCAGCTTCAGAAATCCGGCATAGCCGATGCTTCCCAGCTGATGGCATCCCTGTTCGGCGACTCCGGGCGGATCGATACCCAGGCGGTCCTGCGCCAGCAGACGGCACTTCAGCTCTTTATGCCGATCGGCCACGCGATCCTGGCGGCGTGGGAATCGAGCGATGTTGACGATCCGCTGGCCGGGCTGCATGCCACCTTTGGCGATCTGCTTGCGCAAAAACCGACCCGCAACGTGATGAACTATCTCCGGCAGGCGATCGACCATGCGTTGCCTGCCAGCTCAGAACACTTTGATCTGTTCAGCGTCCCGCTGCACGTCAGTTTCCGCGAGATGCAGGACGCGATGCTGGCGGGTCAGTTCACGCTTGCCGCCCCGCTGCATGCGGTATGTGAGGCGATCTCTCACTACAGCTGCGATATTCTGCTGATCACGGGACGGCCAGGCTGTCTGCCAGGCGTTCAGGCCTTGATTCGCCACCTGCAACCGGTGCCCGTCAACCGCATCGTCTGGCTGGATAAATACCAGGTTCATGAATGGTATCCGTTCAGCCAGCAGGGACGGATCGGCAACCCGAAATCCACCGCCGCCGTGGGTGCGATGCTCTGTAGTCTGGCGCTGGATCTTCGTCTGCCGCGCTTTAACTTTAAAGCAGCAGATATTGGCGCGTACTCTACGGTGCGCTATCTGGGCGTGCTGGATAACACCATCAATACCCTGCGGGACGAGAACGTCTGGTATCACGATATCGACCTCGATAAGCCCGGCGCGAAACTGGACGCCCGTCTGCACTTCCCGCTACGCGGCAACGTCACGCTGGGCTTCCGGCAACTGGGCAATGCCCGCTGGCCCGCGACGCCGCTCTATACCCTGAGCATCAACTCTGCCGAGCTGGCGAAAGCCATTGCGGGCGACGGCGTACTGAACGTGCGCCTGAAGCTGCGTGGCGGCAATAAGCAGGAGGGGCCGGAATCTTTCGAGCTGAGTGATGCCTGGCTACAGGACGGCACGCCAGTGCCGCCGGACGCCCTGACCTTTAAACTGAATACTCTGGCCGATCGCCGACACAGCGGCAGCCACTACTGGATCGACAGCGGGAGCGTATACCTCAAATGACTGCGACGACTGCCACCACTCAGGCCTTAATCGGGTGGATCAACGAGACGCGACAGCACGCCCCGATGCTGGATAACGAAGCTGACGCCCTGCTTGCCCGCCTTAACGCCGCGCGCGCGCGTGAAGAGGCCCTCGAACGTGCCCTTGTCTGCCAGGGCAGCATCGGCTTATACGGCCACTCGCAGGCCGCGAAAGCGCATCTGCTGGCCTCCCTGTGCGGCAGCGGCGACGAACGGCTGAACGTTACGCCGGGTCAACGCACGTTTGATTACTTCTCGCATATTAACCCCGGGCATGCGCCGACCAATATGGCCGTGCGTTTCACCAGAGCGACCAGCGAGGTCGCAGACGACGCGTTTCCCCTGCGCCTGAGCCTGGTAACGGAGGCCGAGCTGGTACAGCTGTTTATCGCCCGCACCACGTTGGATCCGCAGATCCGTGCGGTGGATAAATCGGTGATTGAAGCCCGGCTTGAGAAGTGGCGTACGCTGCGTCAGCCGCACAGCGTGCCGGGAATAACGGCGCAGGAAGTCGCGACCGTTGCCCGGTTCTGGCAAACCGTAGTACCCGGCGCTAAGCAGCATATTGATGATGCCCTGTGGCACCAGTTTGCCCTGCTGGTTCCGTCGCTTGATCTCAGCACCCGCGCCAGCGTCTGGTCTCTGCTGTGGGGTGAGCAGCAGGAGTTAACCCAGCAGTGGCTTAAACTCGCCCAGGTGCTGCATCAAACCAGCCATGCCAGCGCGCTTGCGGCGCCGTTGAGTCTGCTGGTGGACAGTTTTGGTCTGCCGTGTGAAGGTTTCCTTACTCACGGGGCCTTTACCGTGCCGGAAGCGCAGGAAACATTGCTTCATCCGGTAAATAACGGCGAGTTGCTTAATGCCATTAGCCTGCCCGTCGATGTGCTGGCCTGCCTGACCCGCGAAGTGGTGCTGCCCGTTGAAAACTGCGTTCTGGATAACGTAGATATTATTGATATTCCGGCCATTTCTGAGGAAAACACGCCGCTGATGACGCAGGCAAAATGCCTGTGGTTGCTGGAGCATTATCGTCAGCACATACAGCCGGATGTCCTGGTTATCTGCAATGCGACGGCCCACCACCAGCAGACGGCAAAAACGGCCAGGCTCCTGCAAAACTGGGTCAAAGAGACGCAGCCGGTTGAAGAATCCGCGTTGCCGGGGCTGGTCTGGGCCATTACCCCTCATGATGCGCGGTTTACCACAAAGCAGAATCTGGACGAAGCGGTGCAGCAGTTGCTGGGCCAGCCGGGTCTGCGCTGGGGCACGCTTCAGGCGCTCGATAGCCACAGTATGCAGCGGGTAATTGAGTGGCTGTCGCAGGCTACCCTGCCGGCACAGCGCCAGAAGCGTCTCCGCGCGCTGAAAAGGCTGTTACAAGAGTCGCTGTCGACGCTGATGCGCGCATACGTCGCGCCTCTCACTCAGGAGCCAGGCGCAGGGCGGGCAATGGCCGAAAAAATGGTCCGAACGCTGCAAGGCAGTGCCGCTCGTCATGGTGAACTGCTTGAGGGGCTTCTGCCGCCGTTAAACGCGTTTGAGACGCTGCTGACCGTCCACCAGCCTCGTGAGGAACAGGTCAACGGCCTGTTTAACGATGTTATCGATCTGTTTGCGGAAGAGACGCAGGAAAATCCAGGCGCGTTGCAGACCAAAGACAAAGCGCGGCTGGCCCATAACGTGTGGGTTAACCATCTTCGTCAGTGGAGTCGCAACGACGCGGCGGTCGCCCGTCTGGGCCTGGACCCAGAGGTATTGCAGCAAATTGCGGATGTGCTGATCGTTACCAGCTACCGGCTGGATCTGCCGCTGCAACTGCAACGTATTGCAGAAGCAGATAAAAGCAGTGCTGCGCAGCTGCATGCCGCGACAGGCAATTTCGTTAGCTGGCTTGGCTATGAACTGACGCCCGTTTCTGAACGGCCTGCAAGCCGGATCCGCAAAGGTCAGCCAATTTTTGTGACGCCAGTTGTGAGCTGCGCTTCACCCCGGCTTACCCGACTTGGCGAGCAGCCTGTTCATGCGGCGACAGCCTATGTTTATGACTGGCTGGTTGCGCTCTACACCCGCGCGATTGAGAATGTGGATTATCAGTGCCCGTATGACATTAAGCCTGCTGCGCGGAAAGCCTTGTCTGCCTTGCTGTCTTAATCATTGCAGCCCGCAGCAATGCGGGCTACCCCTTCATGATCCGTTTATGAAGCCAGACAAAGCCTGAGCCAACGCTGACGGGTTTTCCCAGGACATTGAATGGCCGGCATCAGGGATAATTTTTACAGCAACGCCTTTTTGTTGCAGGCGATTAAAATCGTCATCAGGCAGGGACCACTCACCAAAAACTAACATGACCGGGCAGCTCAATGACAAAAACAGGTGTTCCCAGTCGGGTTTAACGCCCTTGACCAGGCTCGTTGCGCCGCGCCAGACGGCCCAGGGGGCATTGCTTTGAAGGCTGCCAGACCACGCCGACGTTTCCGCCCGCAGCATGTCATCATAGCCCTGTTCCAGAAATTGTTGTTCCGTTTGGGCCGCAATTGCCCGGCTGAACATCCCGCCACCCGCATGAAAATTGGGTTCAGACACTATCAGGCCTTTAACGCGTGACTTTAGCAGCGTTGCCGTTTCGATCGCGATACTCCCCCCCATGCTATGACCATAGAGCCAAAGACTATCCAGGCCGAGATGGTCTAACAGTTCAACCACCACCTGCGCCTGTTCACTTGTGCGATAACGGTAGTTGTCAGGTTTGTCACTGTAACCGCTACCGGGGAGATCGATCAGAATGGCTCTGCGCCCCCCGAAACGGGTATCACAGACAATACGAGGATATTCATACGACGATGCACAGCCCAACCCGTGGATAAACACAACCGGGTCACCGAAACCGGGAAGATCCTGCCAGCGCACCGTGCAGCCTGCTTGCTGTGAATAGAAACTGTTCATAAGCACTCCATGTATGACGGACTGTATATTTATACAGCCTCAATGTATGGAATGCTATGTCTGGATGCCGATTCTTGAAGCGTGCTTCAGAAAAGAGAGATTAACAGGGCAACAGGAAAGCTCATCGGCCAGGTGGAGCCCACCAGGAATGCGCTCAACAGGCGAATACGTTTACGATCTTTAGACAGGAACCAGGTAATTAATGCGCAGATGGAGGCCATGATTGCGTAGAAAACCAACATCTTTTGATACAACGTCATTCTGTTTACCTGAGCCGAAAAATAACCGCACACAATATGCGTCATATGTTGACACAGATCAAGTTTTTTCGTTACACAATAACCACTTAATTATTAATGATAATAACAACTGAGTACCTTGTGTAACAACGCCGGGTAAAGCAAAACGGTTATTATTGATAAGATGCATATAAAATGCACTTTTTGGTAAATCCATCCCTGCAGAAAGCAGTCTAATAAAAGCAGGCTTTTAAGGGAGGAAACATGCTACGCATTCCGCAGAGTTGCATTCACACCCGTTCCACGCCTTTCTGGAACAAAGAAACGGCCCCCGCCGGCATTTTTAAACGTCACCTTGATACGGGCACGCAGCCGGGCGTTTACCCTCGCCTGTCGGTGATGCGCGGCGCGGTGCGTTATCTGGGCTATGCTGATGAATTTACACCTGAGCCTGACAGCGAGCTCGTCATTGAAGCGGGTCGTTTTGGCGTTTTCCCGCCAGAGAGATGGCACCACATTGAGGTGATGACCGACGATACCTTGTTCAATATTGAATTCTTTGTTGAACCTGAGGTGCTTAAGTCCCTTTAAGCGTCCGACAACATGAAGGAAACTATTATGTTACGTATTCCTGAAAACTTTGTTCATACCCGCTCGACGCCGTTCTGGAATAAAGAGAGCGCCCCAAAAGCGCTTTTTACCCATCACAACACCAAAGCCGGCGTGTACGGTCGGTTGTCCGTCATGCAGGGTGCGGTGCGTTACTTTGGCTTTGCCGATGGCGATGCCACCGAACCCGATCTGGAAGTGATCATTGAGGCCGGTTCTTTTGGCATCTCGCCACCGCAAAAATGGCACCGCATTGAGCTACTGACCGACGACACGTATTTTAATATCGACTTTTTCGCGGATCCTGCCGTCACGCTCAGCGGTGCGGGTATCGGTAAAGTGGTCAACACGCATAAGGAGTAAATAATGGGTAAGGCTACCTATACCGTGACCGTCACCAATAACAGCAACGGCGTGTCGGTGGATTATGAAACAGAAGCGCCAATGGAGCTGTTGATCCCGGACGTCGCGGCAGATGTCGTGAAGGATCTGGTGAACACCGTTCGCGCCTACGATACGGAAAATGAACACGAGGTATGTGGCTGGTAAGCTGAATCGCCCGGCACTGCGCCGGGCATGAGGGTTTAGTGTTTGATCATCACATGTCGGACTACCGTGTAATCCTCAAGTCCGTAGACCGACATATCTTTGCCGTAACCGGATAACTTCATCCCGCCGTGCGGCATTTCGCTCACCAGCATAAAATGGGTATTGACCCAGGTGCAGCCATACTGCAACCGTGCGCTGAGGCGATGGGCGCGTCCGACGTCTTTTGTCCAGACGGACGAGGCCAGGCCGTATTGCGAATCGTTAGCCCAGTTCAGCACCTGCGCTTCATCCTCAAATTCTGTCACGCTGACCACCGGGCCAAACACTTCTCGCTGGACGATCGCATCTTCCTGCTTCGCCCCGGCCAGCAGCGTTGGCTGGAAGTAATATCCTGCCCCCTCTTTTTTACTGCCACCGGTGACGACGCGGATATGTCCAAGGGTTTTGGCTTCGTCCACGGCAGCACAAACGCGGGAAAGATGCGCTGCGGAGCTGAGCGGGCCCAGCTCGGTTGAAGCATCGTCCGGCGCGCCCATTTTCAGGCTGGCAACGGCTGCGCCCAGCTTTTCGACCAGCGCGGGGTAAATCCCCTTCTGGGCATAGATACGACAAGCTGCGGTACAATCCTGACCAGCATTGTAGAAACCAAACGTACGCACGCCTTCAACCACGGCATCCAAATCTGCATCGTCAAAGACAATGACCGGCGCTTTTCCGCCCAATTCCATATGGGTACGTTTAACTGAAGATGCGGTATGCCCGATAATATGTTCTCCGGTAGCAATAGAGCCGGTGAGAGAAACCATACGGACTTTTTCGTGACCGGTCAGCGGATCTCCTACGGTTTTGCCGCGACCAAACAGCACGCTCAACACGCCTGGCGGGAAGATATCTTTCGCCAGTTCCGCCAGCTTCAGCGCCGTCAACGGGGTGATTTCAGACGGCTTGATGACGACACAGTTTCCCGCCGCCAGCGCGGACGCCAGCTTCCACGCCGCCATCATCAGAGGATAGTTCCAGGGCGCAATAGAGGCGACAACGCCAACCGGGTCGCGGCGAATCATTGAGGTATGTCCTTCGAGGTATTCTCCGGCAGCCAGCCCATTCAGGCAGCGGGCGGCCCCGGCAAAGAAGCGAAACACATCGACCACGGCCGGGATCTCATCTCCCTGGACACAGTGCAGCGGTTTCCCGCAATTTAGCGACTCCAGTTGTGCGAACGCGTCAGCGTCGGCTTCTATCACATCAGCCAGTTTCAACAAACTTTCGGCGCGCGTTTTGGGCGTCGTTTGCCCCCACTCAGTGAACGCGCGATCGGCAGCCTGGACGGCAGCGTCCACCTGTGCTGCCGACGCTTCAGCAATCTCCAGCAATACTTCACCCGTGGCAGGATTGTAAACCGCCTGCTTCTCACCCTCGCCGGTCACCAGTTCACCATTAATCAGCAGTTGATTTTGCATAGCATCGTCCTGTTGAAATCGACATAGTTTTCGCTGTCAGCACACGTTCTGGCGGGTCGATGCGTGACAACGTCACGTCACCAATCCGCACTCCCTTACTAAAGGTAGACCGCGCGTCATGTCGCTTCAGGAATTTTCATCAAGGTGTGACTGGGGGCAGCATCATTTCGCGAATTAACGCCGCCAGTTGGACGACCGCCTGCTCCTCCCGCTCGCCCCATCCCCATGAGGTATTGAAACGGAAAAACGGTGTCCAGATATTGGAGGTGGAAAACATTTTGCCGGGCGCAATGCTGATTTGATGAGTTAATGCCTTTTCACTCAACTGCCCCGCATCCAGCTGTTCAGGCAGTTCCAGCCATAAAAAGTAGCCGCTGTCGTTATGATGGATCTTGACGCCAGCAGGCATATGGCGCAAAAGCGATTGCCAGGCCTGCTGTTTGCGTTCAGCAAGCGTGCGCCGCAGGCGACGAAGGTGGGCGTCGTAACGTTTGGTCGCCAGGTAATCCACCAGCGCCAGCTGCATGGGGGAGCTGGTGGATAACGTACTCATCAGCTGTAACTGCTGAATACGGCGCGCATGTTTTCCCGCCGCCACCCAGCCAATACGGAAACCGGCCACCAGACACTTAGAGAATGAGGAGCAGTGCAACGTCATATCCTGCTTATCCCAGGCCTTTGCCGGAAGCGGCTTTTCGCGGCCAAAGTAGAGTTCGCTGTAAACATCGTCTTCAATCAGCGTGACGTTATGCCGGGTTAATAAGGCCACCAGCTGAGCTTTCTTTTCTGCACTCAGCGTGAAGCCGAGCGGGTTCTGACTGTTGGTCATCAGCCAGCAGGCTTTCACCGGATAATCATTTAACGCCTGCTCAAGGGCACTGAGATCGATGCCCTCACGCACGTCAGTAGCAACCGACAGCGCTTTCAGTTTCAGACGTTCAAGTGCCTGGAGTGCGCCATAAAAACAGGGGTTTTCAACGATAACCCAGTCACCTGGTTCAGTGACAGCCTGCAAACTAAGGTTGAGTGCTTCGAGCGCGCCCGCGGTGATCACAATTTCGTCCGGGGAGATATTCATCCCCTGCTGAGCGTAGCGACGGGCAATGGCATGACGTAAGTCGATGTTACCCGGCGGTAGGTTTTCAATCACGCTGATGGCCGTGGCCGTTTTACTGACATTAGCCAGCGAGCGGTTGAGTTGCTGAAGCGGGAATAGGCGCGGATCGGGAAATGCCGAGGCAAAAGGGACAACGGAGGGGTCGCGGCTGGCCTGTAGTACGTCGAAGATATAGGTGTTGATGTCAACTACTTCATCGCGCATCACCTGCGCGGGCGGTGCTGGCTGGTGTGTGGTCGGACGGGCGGCAACGTAATAGCCTGACTGCGGTCTGGCAACAATGCGCCCCTGACTTTCCAGCATCTGATACGCGTGGCCCACGGTCATGAAACTCATGCCGCTGCTTGCCACCTGCTCTCGCAGAGAAGGCAGCTTATCGCCCGGCAACCATACGCCAAGCTCAATCTGCGAGATAATTTGTTGCGCCAGACGCTGGTATTTTTTCATCAGATTCTCCTTATTGCTGACAGTGTATATCAGCAGGAGAAAAAGAGAAGAATTTGCTAACTGTTATGGGAAACGCGGTAGATTACTTGCGGTACTCAGTAATGTGATTCTGAGCAGAACGCGCTGCGGCCAGGTGGTCGAGCGTGATCATCGACGATTTGCAGAAAATGCATTTTGCGCCGAACGGATTTTTGTCAGACACATCAAAAGCTGAGGTGCGGTACTGCGAGCCATGACAGCATGGGCAGCGGAAATGGATATAAGAAGTCATAGGATTCTCCTGTAAACGTAAAAACGTAAATTACTCATGAGCCGATCAGGCAAAAGTTGGTTCGATACAAAACTAATCGGAATGTAGATAAAGACCCAAGAGAGGCTGCGGAGAGGCACAACGTGATGAGAACTGCTTTATAAAACTACGTCAGATATTTATTTGGATTCAAAACCAGAAATCCATTAACGCATGTTGCAGGCGACAAAGCAAGCTGTTTAATGCGTAAAAATCATAAAAAGAAATTTTTTATTCTTCCTTGTTAGCTATATCAGCCAGATAAAGTTCACCTTTTCCCACAACTGTTATAGATAAATTATCAATTTCTGCTTCTGATATCTCATTTTCCCCCTCTTTATCATAACAGCACACCGTTTAACATTGAGGCAGTGCATGTTTGGTCCAGATGCGTTTCATCTTGCGCGAATACAGTTCGCCTTTACCGTATCCTTTCATATTATTTTTCCGGCGATAACCATTGGCCTGGCGAGCTATCTCGCCGTGCTGGAAGGGCTGTGGCTGAAAACAAAAAACCCCGTCTGGCGTTCGCTGTACCATTTCTGGTCGAAGATCTTCGCCGTCAACTTTGGGATGGGAGTGGTCTCCGGCCTGGTGATGGCTTATCAGTTTGGCACCAACTGGAGCGGGTTTTCGCAGTTTGCGGGCAGCATTACCGGCCCTCTGCTGACCTATGAAGTGCTCACCGCGTTCTTCCTTGAGGCGGGGTTCCTCGGGGTAATGTTGTTTGGCTGGAATAAGGTCGGGCCGGGGCTGCACTTCTTTTCGACCTGCATGGTGGCACTGGGGACCCTCATGTCTACGTTCTGGATCCTCTCGTCAAACAGCTGGATGCATACACCGCAAGGGTATGAAATCATCAACGGTCAGGTCGTTCCGGTGGACTGGTTTGCCGTGGTGTTTAACCCCTCCTTCCCTTACCGCCTGCTGCACATGTCGATAGCGGCATTTCTCAGCAGTGCACTGTTTGTCGGAGCCTCCGCGGCCTGGCATTTGCTGCGCGGAAACAACACCCCTGCCATTCGCACCATGTTCTCCATGGCGTTGTGGATGACGTTGATCGTAGCCCCTGTTCAGGCACTGGTGGGTGATATGCACGGGCTTAATACCTTAAAACACCAGCCCGCGAAAATAGCCGCCATTGAAGGCCACTGGGAGAATCCCCCGGGTGAGCCTACTCCGTTGCTGCTGTTTGGCTGGCCGGATATGGAGCAGGAACGGACCCGTTTTAGCCTTGAAATTCCCGCTCTCGGCAGCCTTATCCTGACCCACAGTTTCGATAAACAGGTTCCGGCATTGAAGGAGTTCCCAAAAGACGATCGCCCGAACGCCACCATTGTCTTTTGGTCTTTCCGCATCATGGCCGGTTTAGGGATGTTGATGCTCTTCCTGGGCATGGTGGCGGTCTGGCTGCGTTACAAACAGCGCCTCTACACCTCACGTTCCTTCCTGTGGTTTGCCCTGCTGATGGGACCGTCCGGGCTGATCGCGATCCTCGCCGGATGGGTAACAACGGAGGTCGGCCGCCAGCCGTGGGTCGTCTATGGACTACAGCGTACGAAGGATGCGGTTTCCGCGCATGGCGATCTGCACATGAGCATCAGTTTGCTGGCCTTCTTCGTGGTTTATACCGCGGTATTCGGCGTGGGTTACAGCTATATGGTGCGTCTGATTAAAAAAGGGCCGCAGCCCCATGAATCCTTCGCGACTGAATCCGATGGCCGCCCTGCTCGTCCGCTTTCTGCCGTCACCACTGAATTTAAGGAGTAACCGTAATGGGTATCGATCTTTCCATTATCTGGTTCGTGATTATCGTTTTCGCCACGTTGATGTATATCGTGATGGACGGTTTTGATCTGGGGATAGGCATCCTGTTTCCGGCAACGCCGAATGCGGACGACCGCGACGTGATGGTCAACAGCGTGGCTCCCGTCTGGGACGGCAACGAAACCTGGCTGGTGCTTGGCGGTGCGGCCCTGTTTGGCGCCTTTCCTCTCGCCTATGCGGTTATCATCGACGCGCTAACCATTCCACTGACAATAATGCTGATCGGGCTTATATTTCGTGGGGTCGCCTTCGAATTTCGCTTCAAGGCCACTCCGGCGCACCGCCCGTTCTGGGATAAGGCCTTTATTGGCGGGTCAATTGTGGCGGCCTTCAGCCAGGGCATCACCGTCGGCGCGGTCATCCACGGGTTCAGCGTCACCGGTCGCGCTTACAGCGGTGGTCCGTTTGACTGGTTTACCGCGTTCAATCTTTTCTGCGGTGCGGGTCTTGTGGTGGCTTACGCGCTGTTAGGATCAACGTGGCTGGTAATGAAAAGTGAAAATGCCCTGCAACAGCGGATGCGTCAGGTATCGAAAGTGCTTCTGCTCCTGCTTCTGGTATTCATTGCGGTAATCAGTATATGGACCCCTCTCGCCCAACCAGCCATTGCTGCGCGCTGGTTTACGCTGCCGAATCTGTTTTATCTGCTGCCCGTTCCTGCGCTGGTTGCGATCCTGAGTCTGTGCCAGTGGCGCTGCCTGAACGATCCTGCGAGCCATACTCTGCCGTTTATCATGACGTTAGGGCTGGTTTTTCTTGGCTTTAGCGGGCTTGGGATCAGCATCTGGCCGCATATCATCCCGCCGGACATTACCCTCTGGCAGGCCGCTGCGCCAGCCCAAAGCCAGGGCTTCATGCTGGTGGGCGCACTGTTGATCATTCCTGTGATTCTGGTCTACACCTTCTGGAGTTATTACGTTTTTCGCGGAAAAGTACAGCATGGGGAGGGTTATCACTGATGCAACAACCAGTATGGAAACGTTTGATGTGGCTTGCCATCATCTGGGGCGGCAGCGTCCTGGCACTGGCCTGCGTAAGTATGCTCTTTAAAATGCTGATGGCCGCAGCCGGATTTAAATCGCACTAATACACTCACCGGGTGCGTTGCCGCCCGGTCCTTATCTCGCACTTTCAGATAAACCCCATTAACACCCTGGAGGGTATGGTTACACTGAAAAAATATTTACAGCATTGATAGTTTGAGAAGAAAAATGAAAAAGCTCGCGGCAGTAAGTTTAATCAGCCTCGCACTGGCGGGATGCGTTAATCCCGGTAAAGCCTCCGTTCAGACCGATCAGTTAGAGAATCACCGTTTCGTGCTGGAAAACGTTGATGGCAAAGCGGTTAAGGGCCTGAAAACGCAGCCTGAAATTCGGTTCAGCGCGCAGCCCAGTATCAGCCTGATTAACAACATTGCCGTCTCCGGCACAATGTGCAACGGCTTCAACGGCCAGGGAAAATTGTCCGAAGGAGAGTTGACGGTCAAAACGCTGGCAATGACGCGGAAACTCTGCACCGAGCCGCAGCTTAATGAACTTGATCAGACCCTCGCCGATATGCTACGCACAGGCGCTCAGGTAGACCTGACCGAAGACCAGTTAACGCTGGCGACAGCCAATAAGTCTTTAATGTTTAAGCGAGTTGAATAACTCAGTAACTCCCGCACGATCCTACGGCAAGCGACTGCTCACTACAGCGTTTGCCGTTTGGCAACGCGCACATGCCGATAGCGGAGCCGTCGAGCTGACGGGCAACGGAGAGTGACCCTCCGATCATTGCGCAGTTGGCCTGGCCTGAACTGGACATAGCCGCTCGCATACCTGGCGTAACGTGTGCCGCTGTCGCCTGCTGTACAGGTTCATTGCTGCATGCCGACAACAGTAACGCGGCACATCCGACCCAAAATGCAGAACGCATACCTTCCTCCCCATAGTTAAAGCGAAACCTATGCATAATAGGCATCACGCGCCGCATCGTCGAGAGCGGATGTGCGTATTTATGCGCTCTGGTAACAATTTCTCGCAATTTTTTATCGCGAATTGCCATCCAGTCATTGATACAGCGCATACCAAGGACACAAAAGCGAAAATCGTAAAACCTGAGCTTTGCTAAAATACACAGATAATATTCAGGGTCTGTCGTCGTTTTACAGGCCCTTCATTTTTGCGCAATGTAAGGGTGTTGTCCTATGCAAACTATTGACGGCAATGGTGCAGTCGCGTCTGTTGCGTTTCGCACCAGCGAAGTTATCGCCATCTACCCCATCACCCCAAGCTCCACTATGGCTGAACAGGCTGACGCCTGGGCTAGTAATGGGGTAAAAAACGTCTGGGGCGATGTCCCGCGGGTTGTTGAGATGCAGTCCGAAGCCGGCGCCATTGCCACCGTGCATGGTGCGTTGCAGACCGGTGCCCTGTCGACCTCGTTCACCTCGTCTCAAGGGCTGCTGTTGATGATCCCCACGCTTTACAAGCTGGCAGGACAATTAACGCCGTTTGTCCTGCACGTCGCCGCACGTACTGTAGCCACACACGCGCTCTCTATTTTTGGCGACCACTCAGACGTGATGGCCGTGCGTCAGACCGGCTGCGCTATGCTCTGCGCCAGCAGCGTGCAGGAAGCACAGGACTTCGCGCTGATTTCGCATATCGCCACGCTGAAAAGTCGAGTGCCATTTATTCATTTCTTCGATGGTTTTCGCACCTCTCACGAGATCAATAAAATCGTTCCGCTGCCGGATGACACCATACTGAACCTGCTGCCGCAGGCTGACATTGATGCCCATCGCGCTCGGGCCCTCAATCCGGAACATCCGGTGATCCGGGGTACCTCTGCCAACCCGGATACCTATTTCCAGTCCCGCGAGGCGACAAACCCGTGGTACAACGCGGTATATGAGCACGTCGAACAGGCGATGGACGATTTTTCCGCTGCGACGGGTCGCGCATATAAGCCATTTGAATATTACGGTCATCCGCAGGCCGAGCGCGTGATCGTCCTGATGGGCTCCGCCATCGGCACCTGCGAAGAGGTGGTCGATGAGCTGCTTACGCGTGGTGAAAAAGTTGGCGTGCTAAAAGTTCGCCTCTACCGTCCATTCTCTGCGAAACAT
The DNA here is from genome assembly GCF_049236805.1 of Enterobacter cloacae complex sp. XAL002. Taxonomy (NCBI): domain Bacteria; kingdom Pseudomonadati; phylum Pseudomonadota; class Gammaproteobacteria; order Enterobacterales; family Enterobacteriaceae; genus Enterobacter; species Enterobacter cloacae complex sp. XAL002. The sequence continues at coordinate 11,142 of NZ_JBMKJN010000007.1, read as the reverse complement.
CTGCTCGCAGCCCTGCCGGAAAGCGCGCGTGCCGTGGCGGTACTTGACCGCACCAAAGAGCCTGGCGCGCAGGCTGAACCCCTTTACCTTGATGTAATGACCGCTCTGGCTGAGGCGTTTAATCACGGTGAACGCGAAACGCTGCCGCGCGTCATTGGCGGGCGTTATGGTTTGTCTTCCAAAGAGTTCGGGCCGGAATGCGTCCTGGCCGTATTTGCTGAACTGCGCGAGGCAAAACCGAAGCCGCGCTTTACGGTTGGCATTTATGATGACGTGACTAACCTTTCTCTCCCTTTGCCGGAAAACACCCTGCCCTCGAATGCGAAACTGGAAGCGCTGTTCTACGGTCTGGGCAGCGACGGCAGCGTCTCGGCGACCAAGAACAACATCAAAATTATCGGTAACTCCACGCCGTGGTATGCGCAAGGGTATTTCGTTTACGATTCCAAAAAAGCGGGCGGGTTGACCGTCTCGCACCTGCGCGTCAGCGAACATCCAATCCGCTCGGCATACCTGATTTCTCAGGCGGATTTTGTTGGCTGTCATCAGCTCCAGTTTATCGATAAATACCAGATGGCCGAGCGCCTGAAGCCCGGCGGTATTTTCCTGATCAACACCCCGTATAGCGCCGATGAGGTCTGGGCACGACTGCCCCAGGAAGTCCAGGCGGTGCTAAACCAGAAACAGGCGCGCCTGTATGTCATTAACGCCGCGAAGATCGCCCGCGAGTGCGGCCTGGCCGCGCGTATCAATACGGTTATGCAGATGGCGTTCTTCCACCTGACCAATATTCTGCCGGGCGACAGTGCGCTGATGGAGCTCCAGGGGGCGATAGCCAAAAGCTACAGCAGCAAAGGTCAGGAGCTGGTTGAGCGCAACTGGCAGGCGCTGGCGCTGGCCCGCGAGTCGCTGTTCGAGGTGCCGTTGCAGCCGGTCAATACCAGCAGCCCGAACCGGCCGCCAGTGGTGTCTGACGCTGCCCCGGATTTCGTCAAAACCGTTACGGCGGCGATGCTTGCCGGGTTGGGCGACACTCTTCCCGTCTCTGCGCTTCCGCCTGATGGCACCTGGCCGATGGGCACGACCCGCTGGGAAAAACGCAACATTGCCGAAGCGATCCCTATCTGGAAAGAAGAGCTGTGCACCCAGTGCAACCACTGCGTGGCGGCCTGCCCGCACTCGGCCATTCGCGCCAAAGTGGTGTCGCCAGAAGCGATGGCGGACGCACCGGAAAGTCTGCACTCGCTGGATGTAAAATCCCGTGATATGCGTGGCCAGAAATATGTTCTTCAGGTGGCACCAGAGGACTGTACCGGCTGTAACCTGTGCGTCGAGGTGTGCCCGGCGAAAGATCGTCAGGATCCCTCAATCAAAGCCATTAATATGATGTCGCGTCTGGAACATGTTGAAGAAGAGAAAGTGAATTATGACTTCTTCCTCGACCTGCCCGAAATCGATCGCAACAAGCTGGAACGCATTGACATTCGTACCTCGCAGCTCATCACCCCCCTCTTCGAGTACTCCGGGGCGTGTTCCGGATGCGGTGAAACGCCGTACATCAAACTGCTTACCCAGCTTTACGGCGACCGGATGCTGATTGCCAACGCGACGGGCTGCTCGTCAATCTATGGGGGGAACCTGCCGTCCACGCCTTATACCACCGACGCGTACGGCCGCGGCCCGGCTTGGGCAAACTCACTATTTGAAGATAACGCAGAATTTGGTCTGGGATTCCGCCTGACGGTCGATCAGCACCGCGCCCGCGTAATGCGTCTGCTGGAACAGTGTGCCGATAAAATCCCGGCAGAGCTGAATGACGCCCTGCATGCGGAGGCCACGCCTGACGTTCGTCGCGCACAGGTTGCTGAACTGCGCCACGCGCTTCAGGGTGTTGAAGGGGCTGAACAACTGCTGACCGATGCTGACGCGCTGGTTGAAAAATCTATCTGGCTGATCGGTGGCGACGGATGGGCCTACGATATTGGTTTCGGTGGTCTTGATCACGTCCTGAGCCTCACCGAAAACGTTAACATTCTGGTGCTTGATACTCAGTGTTATTCCAACACCGGCGGACAGGCCTCGAAAGCAACGCCACTGGGTGCGGTCACGAAATTTGGTGAGCATGGCAAACGAAAGGCGCGTAAAGATTTGGGCGTCAGCATGATGATGTATGGACACGTCTACGTCGCGCAGATTTCGCTGGGCGCGCAGCTTAACCAGACGGTGAAAGCCATTCAGGAAGCGGAAGCGTATCCTGGCCCGTCGCTGATCATCGCCTATAGCCCGTGTGAGGAGCATGGCTACGATCTGGCGCTTAGCCACGACCAGATGCGTCAGCTTACCGCAACCGGCTTCTGGCCGCTGTACCGCTTTGACCCGCGCCGTGCCGATGAAGGAAAATTACCGCTGGCGCTGGATTCACGTCCGCCTTCAGACGCCCTTGCCGAAACCTTACTTCAGGAGCAGCGTTTCCGCAGGCTGAACGCCCAACAACCAGAAGTAGCAGAGCAGCTATGGAGGGACGCGGCAGCGGATCTTCAGAAGCGTTATGACTTCCTTGCACAGCTGGCGGGGAAAGCGGAAAAATCAACCAGCGAATAACCGTTATGCCCGGCTTGTCCGGGCATTTTTTTGCCATAAAAAAGCCCGATGCACGTGCACCGGGCTAATCCAGATGTTCGGTGAAAATTGCCTCAACGTTCTGAACAATATTCACGTGAATTATGGATGAAAAAATCTTAAAGGCATATAACGGCGTGGAGATTACCTTGTTTTCCACGTAATTAATAATTTTTATTTTGTATCGATTATAACGATTAATTCACGGCATCAATTGTTATTTCAAACGCATCATTTGCTTTAGATTTTACTCAACCCGTAACAATTATATTTTATTCATCAGCCCTCTGTGTGATTTAGCATGGGACAGCTTTCCAGCCCGGAAAGTTCACTAAGCAATAAAAAAATAACTGCAAAGGAATAATCAAAATGCAAAGAAAAGTACTGGCACTGATGATCCCCGCTTTGTTAATGGCTGGAGCCGCTCACGCAGCTGAAATTTATAATAAAGACGGCAATAAACTGGATCTGTATGGCAAAGTAGATGGTCTGCATTATTTCTCTGACGACGCGTCAAAAGATGGCGATCAAACCTATATGCGTCTGGGTTTTAAAGGTGAAACCCAAATCAACGACATGATGACCGGCTTCGCACAATGGGAATACAACATTCAGGCAAACAACACCGAAGGTTCTGACAATCAGTCCTGGACGCGTCTGGCCTTCGCGGGTGTGAAGGTAGGCGACTACGGATCCTTCGATTACGGCCGTAACTATGGCGTCCTGTACGACGTAGAAGGCTGGACCGATATGCTGCCAGAATTTGGTGGCGACTCTTATACTTATGCCGATAACTTTATGACCGGTCGTGCAAACGGCGTGGCGACCTACCGTAACACCGACTTCTTTGGTCTGGTGCAGGGTCTGAACTTCGCGGTGCAGTATCAGGGTAATAATGAAGGTAATAACTGCGATGAGAATTTCTGCTCTACCAATGAAGGGACCAACAACGGTCGTGATACACGTCATGAAAATGGTGACGGTTACGGTATCTCCGCAACCTACGATTTCGGCATGGGCTTCAGCGCAGGCGCGGCATATGCTTCATCTGACCGTACTAACGATCAGGTAAATTACACTACTGCGGGCGGTGATACTGCGGATGCATGGACCGCAGGCCTCAAATACGATGCCAACAACATTTACCTGGCTGCAATGTATTCCGAAACCCGCAATATGACGCCGTACGGCGACAATGCAGATGCGGTTGCAAATAAAACCCAGAACTTTGAAGTGACCGCACAATATCAGTTTGACTTCGGCCTTCGTCCGGCTGTTTCCTATTTACAGTCCAAAGGTAAAGATCTGGGCAATGGTCAGGACGATAAAGACCTGGTGAAATACGCTGACGTCGGTGCTACCTACTATTTCAACAAAAACATGTCCACCTATGTTGATTATAAAATCAACCTGCTGGATGAAGATGATTCATTCTACAAAAACAATGGCATCGGTACGGATGACATCGTAGCGTTAGGTCTGGTTTACCAGTTCTAATCCCGTTAGCCCGCAGCGATCTGCGGGCTAATTTTATCTCTGTTTCGCCTGTTCTTTGCGAAAAGAGAGATAGCCAATTACCCCGCTGTCGCCATCCATAGGGTGATTTATCCCATCCATTACCGCCACTTCCGGGAAGTCGAATGGCGTAACATTTTCCAGACAGGCGACATTCACACCATATTCATTGGGATTGGAACGTCGTTGATGGAACGTGTAAATACCGCAAACCGAGCAGAAGAAATGGCGCGCCGTGCCGGTGTTGAAACGGTACTCTGTGAGCGTGTCCGCGCCCTGCGTCACCTTAATACCCGTCAACGGCGCGGAAACCACTACTGCCCCGCGCATCCTGCAAAACGAGCAGCTACATCGCCGTGCGGTATTCAGGCCGTCCGTCAGCTCAACAGTAAATTTCACCGCCCCACAATGACACTGTGCATGACGAATTTCAGCCATCGCTTATACCCCTTTTCTCACTAACTCAGCCGCTTTCAAAAAGACCTCATCCTCGACACCATCCCCCTTCTGCCTGCCGAGCCTCACCAGCTCATCGACAATACTTTCACGGTTGATGATCTTCTGCGCTGAAACCAGCCCGATAACGGCGGCACCAATCGCCAGCCCAACTAATCCTGTCTGTTCGTCTTTATTTTTCATAGAAGCGCTCCCTTGTTCCCCTCAAAAGCGTAGCAGGAGAACTGTAAAACGTGCTGGAACGCGGGGATGAGATCGGTGCTTTATCTCACCTTCTCGTCCGGCAAAACAGGGGGGGTCTGAGCGGGTATCGGAATATCGTGAATAGCGTTGCGCATAGCGAGGCCGTAATGGGTGTTAAAATCGCCTTCGTAAAGGCGGCTGGTCATTACTCTGGATCTTTATCGCCTGATTCAGGCGCTGAGCCAGGATCATCTTTCGGTTTTCTTCCATCCTTTTCCGGGTTATCCGGGCTGGGATTATAATCAGGATGGTCACCATTAACGGGACGGTCAGACATTTTCACCTCCGTTTTTACTGCGTAAGCTGTAAGTGTAGACAACCCGTTAGTCTTAACCAAACTTCTTTGAGGGGCTCATTTGTAAATCGTGCTGGCATTCGGCGCTGCAATCCGTACCATACACGACACACTTTCGCATGCTGGTTTTTACCGGTAGCCGCAAACCCGTCTTTTATCGCTAACCAGATGGGGCACGTAAATGCGCAGATGGTGTATGAAATCTATGCTACATGGATAGAAGAGATGAACACGAAGCTGACGCTTTGAAATCGTTTTCTCACCCTGTGCCCCATTTGAGATCTGAGTAACGAATAGATGCAACAAAATCAAGAGATTAACAAGAAAGAACAGTACAACCTGAATAAGCTACGCTGATTTTTCCAAATCATTGATATCATTTATTTTCTCTACTTATTCAATTAGTTATAACATAATAACTTCCCCCTAAAGCTACCCATAACTACATTTTTCGTGCCCTTTTTTTGCCCCTATTCTGCATTTTGCCCCCAAATTTGCCCCCAAATAACCTTCTTTTGCGTAGCTCCTTCCAGTTTCGCAACACACCGCTTTACACCTCTCTGCCTGATCAGCATACTCGCCACGAATCCGTTTGTAAGACTTAACCAGCGCGCTGATTTTTCTCCCTGCCCTATACTTTCAGTCTGACATCCGACTGGAGGTTTCTATGTGTGGACGTTTTGCACAAGCCCAAACCCGTGAAGAATATCTTTCTTACCTGGCCGATGAAGCCGATCGTGATATCGCATATGACCCAGAGCCTATTGGTCGGTACAACGTGGCGCCCGGTACAAAAGTCCTGCTGTTGAGTGAACGCGACGAACAACTGCACCTCGATCCGGTGCTCTGGGGTTACGCGCCTGGGTGGTGGGATAAGCCGCCACTGATTAACGCGCGCGTTGAAACTGCAGCCACAAGCCGTATGTTTAAGCCGTTATGGCAACACGGTCGGGCGGTCTGTTTTGCGGATGGCTGGTTCGAATGGAAGAAGGAAGGAGACAAGAAACAGCCCTACTTCATTCACCGCGCCGACGGACAACCAATATTCATGGCCGCGATCGGCAGCACGCCGTTCGAACGCGGTGACGAAGCTGAAGGTTTTCTCATCGTAACGTCTGCAGCTGATAAAGGTCTGGTCGATATTCACGATCGGCGGCCACTTGTTTTGTCGCCAGAAGCGGCCCGGGAGTGGATGCGCCAGGATATAGGCGGGAAAGAAGCTGAAGAGATAGCGGCCGACGGTGCAGTGCCCGCTGAAAAGTATATCTGGCACGCCGTGACGCGCGCCATTGGTGACGTGAGGAATCAGGGTGCCAATTTAACATCCCCGTTAGATATCATTTAACCGGAATGGTTATGTGATGCCATATACAACCTAAGACCCTGATATAACTCCAGTCTATACAACATAAAAAAATCATATATGATATGGTGACAAGTCGTCGCGCAGTTTAAAATTCAAGCTAAAAAATGTTTTCATTATAGTGAATTTATTGCACGCTACATAATTAAGGATGAAAAAATGACTGCACCAGTAATTAGTTTTATAAACATGAAAGGTGGGGTTGGTAAAACAACTTTATGCGTTGGGATTGCTGAATTTTTAGCCAATTATATGGGGCGCAGGGTTCTAGTTATCGATATCGATCCTCAATTTAATGCCACTCAGTCCTTAATGGGGCATTATGATCGAGTTGAAGAATATATGACTGCCCTTCGACCTAATAATCAAACTATTCGAAAAATTTTTGAGCTTCCAAATTCATTAATGGAGGATGAAAAGAAAGCGACACCAGAACAGGTCATTACAAAAGTATCAGACAATCTTGATATTATCTTAGGTGACATAAACATTATCTTTGATACTAACCAAGAAGGCATTAGAATAAAAATGTTGCGTAAATTTATCAATGAAAATGATCTAAAAGAAAGTTACGACTACATTTTTATCGATAGCCCTCCAACGATTTCATTATTTACAGACACGGCACTCCTTGCTTCTGATTATTATCTTACACCGGTTAAAATTGATCATTACTCGGTGCTAGGGGCAAGCAGTTTAAATAGCGTTATACGAAATATGCGCACACATCATGAGAAAGAAATCAAGCAGGTCGGTTACATTTACACAAATACTGACGCTGAAATGACCAATAAAACAAGGGAAATTAAAGAACAATTCGAGAGCCATACACAGTTTACGAATTTCTATTTCTTTGAAAACCAATTAACCTACGTGCGAGATTTAATGGTGGGGTATCAAGGAAATATTCCTTCTTGTTACTCAAAGTCGCGCCAAGATATAGAAAATATCTGTAATGAATTTATTAGCAGAGTGGCTCATTTGGAAGGTGATACAAATGAATAAGCAACTAATCAGAGCTATTAATAAAGCTCACCATATGCCTATGGCTAAAGAAAACTTCTTAGGCCTAGTAATTATGTTGATTCTTTCAAAAGATGTTTTTAGATCAAATTTCGATGTTGCCGAATTTATTAACAAAACATTCAAAATATCTTTTTTGAAATATGCTGTAAGATCAAGAACTTTGATGTGCGCTAAAATTTGCAGGCATATCAATGAATTAAGTGAAGATGACGTAAAAATGACATATGTGCATTTCTTAAATAACATTAATACATTAGTCATTAAGTTTGATGATGAAATTAAATCAAGCCAAAAATCTACATCTAAAAATAAGCATGCCATAAGGAATTTAAATATATGGATTGATGCAAACAAAAAGGATAAAGAATAATGCTCACGCATGATCCTTTCAATATTGCAAGAGATGTAAACAACTTTAAAACAGAGGTGCAACAGCACCTCACATCCACTGATGAAATAAATAAATCAGTATCAATATTTAGGCAAATAAGCCTTTGCAACACCATGTTAAGCCACACCCCTAACCTAAATCATTCTTCATATATAAAAGGTTTTATATATGATACTTTAAACTCTTTAATTGCCATTATAAAAAAAAGAGAGCGATATCTCCAACTAAATTTCAGATCGATGGTGGAGCATGTGGCCAGAATAAGTCTCAATAAAAACTATAATGGTGGGGATTTTGACCAAACTGTACGTCGCAAAGACTTTGACTTCTTAAAAGCCCATCAGAATGATGAAGGCTGGGCTTATTTACATAATGTCTATATTAACGCCTGTTATTATGTTCATTCTTCACCACAAGCGAACTTAAATGTCACATCAACATTTATATCACTTATGGAGGGAGATTGTAATTCAACACAGCATAAAATGGTGACAAAACTTCATGAAGTAGTATCAGCGCTTATGAAGATCATAATAAAATATTATCATCAGCATATCTCAAACATTTTCTTTAGAAATATGAAGGATTTAAAGAAAATAATGGGGAATAGCCTTTATTTATATTATACCAGTTTAGACAATTAATTGTTTTACGTTCTTTTTATAGAACGTAAATAACTACCTAACCACTAGAACGTCAGAAAATCTAGTTGTATAACGTGGCGAGAGATGCTCTCGCTTCATCTGCCACTGCTTCTGTATGCCCTGCCCGGCAAAGTAGAGCGTTCCTTTCCCGTCTTTCGCGTTCAAGTGATCGAGCACCTCCATCAACTTATCGCTTCCTGCGCGTGGAGCGTTCTCATCGAAAAGGTTCAACTGCGCCACCCCTTGACTGAAAAAATCTCCCAGCATGATTCCAGCCTTTTGATAGCGGTGTCCATCCTTCCAGATTTTGTCCAAGCACTTTACCGCGGCGTTGATAATGTCGCGGGAATCCTGAGTGGGAGTAAAAAGCTTCATTGATGCACTGTTACCGTAGTATGGCTCGTTAAGTGCAAAGGGAGAGGTTTTCACGAATGCAGAAATAAAGCGGCAATACTGATGCTCGCCGCGAAGCTTTTCGGCGCCACGCGCCGCATAGCTGCAAATAGCCTGTCGCATCTGCTCATAGTCCGTGACGCGTTCGCCGAATGAACGGCTGCAGACAATTTCTTGCTTTGTCGGTGCAAATTCCTCCAGATCGAGGCATGGCTCGCCGCGTAACTCACGGACCGTTCGTTCGAGGACGACATTGAAGTGCTTCCGAATAATCCACGTGCTTTGTTCAGAAAGGTCGAGGGCAGTTTTTATGCCCATGGCGTTCAGCTTCTTGCTGATGCGCCTACCGACGCCCCACACATCCTCTACAGGTACTAGGGCAAGGAGTCGTCGCTGGCGATCGATATTGGATAGGTCCACTACCCCGCCCGTTTGCCGCTGCCATTTCTTCGCGGCGTGGTTGGCCAGCTTCGCCAGTGTCTTCGTCTGGGCAATGCCAACCCCGACCGTCAGATGCGTCCGCTTCAGAACCGTAGCGCGGATCTCTTTGCCGAACTCCGTCAGGTCCCGGCAGTTGCGAACACCTGTCAGGTCGCAAAAAGCTTCGTCGATACTGTAAATTTCAACGCGGGGGCTTATTTCCTCAAGCGTCGTCATTACCCGGTTAGACATATCAGCATAAAGCTCGTAGTTGCTGCTGAAGCACACAACTCCTGCGCGCCTGAAAAGCTCCTTTTGCTTGAAGAATGGCTCCCCCATAGGGATTCCGACCGCTTTTGCTTCTGCGCTACGTGCGATTACACAGCCATCGTTATTTGAGAGAACGACAACCGGCCGCCCTCTCAGGTCCGGCCTGAATACAGTCTCGCATGATGCGTAGAACGAATTCACATCACAGAGGGCAAACATATTCAGCTCGCAGATTTAACGATGAAAGTAACAACGCCAAACACGTCCAGTGTGTCTTCGCTACCAATAACAATCGGACTGTAGGCGCTGTTCATAGGATTGAGTTGCACGGTCGGGCGCAGCTGCAGGCGTTTCACAGTAAATTCCCCTTCTACTGCTGCGATGACAATGTCACCGTGCTCAGCAGTGCGCGAACTGTCCACCACCAGCAGATCACCGTCGCTGATCCCGGCTTCGATCATAGAGTCGCCGGCCGCCTTAACGAAATATGTCGAGCTGGGGTGGGAAACCAGTAACTCATTGAGATCGATACGCTGTTCAACGTAATCAGCCGCTGGGCTTGGGAAACCACACTGCACTAAGTCACTGAAAAGCGGAAGAGCAATAATTTCTCGCAGTTCTGCAGGCCTGATAAATTCCATAATGCACACCTCAAATACTGTTTTTATATACAGTAGTTTCATTTGAGTATGCGCGCAAGACATAGAGTCTGTCATGGCTGATTAAAGCTTCACCGTTTCGTTTCTAAGTTTCTACGTCGCTTCGAATTATGAGTTTTGTAAATTTTATGGCCGCAACTTTATGTGAGCAAAATTAAGCCGACTTTGAAGCGGGAAATTTTTTATAAAGCGTGCATACGGCAACGTCATAAATTATCGCTACCTGCTTCCTGTCCATGCCGTTCGCAATCAGTCGGCCCGCCTGGTCCCATTGTTCTTGCGTAAGCTTCGGACGCCTGCCGCCGATTCGTCCTTTCTCACGTGCTGCAGCCAGACCTGCCCGAGTGCGCTCAACAATCAACTCCCTCTCCATTTCCGCCAGGGCTGACATGATATGGAAGATGAAGCGCCCCATCGGGCTGGATGTATCGATACTGTCCGTGAGGCTCTTAAAGTGGATACCGCGCTGCCGGAGCTCGTCCACCAGAAGAACCAGATTACGCATGCTGCGCCCAAGGCGATCCAGCTTCCAAACCACCAGCGTATCCCCCTCATTCAGTGCCTTGAGAAGTTTTTTGAGTGCTGGCCGATTTGCCACTGTTCCGCTCATTTTTTCTTCAAAAATCTGCTCACATCCTGCGCGTTCGAGCGCTTGTCGCTGAAGATCCGTATTTTGGTCATTTGTTGACACCCTTACGTAGCCAATTTGCATATTTTTCACCCAATATTTTCTGCAAAAAAATCAGGTGAAGTTATCGGCATGGATGCCGCAGGGCAATCTATAAAACGTCGGTTTGGGAAGTAGCGCGACTAAGGACGTCGGAACGGACTCCGGTAATGTCATGCAA